>DATIPQ010000098.1 GCA_035471785.1 Acidobacteriota bacterium | reverse complement strand
TGAGCCTGGAAACCGTGCTGGAGCGCAATCCCGACGTGATCCTGACGCCGCAGCCGGCCTCCCGCGACCGCCTGCTTTCGGGGAATGCCAGCCAATGGTCGAGCATCAAAGCCGTCCGCCGAGGCCGAGTCTACCTGCTCGATCAGGACACTTTTTCGCGTCCCGGCCCCCGCCTCATCGACGTGCTGGAACGGCTGGCCTTCGAGATCCTGCATCCGCGGGAAGACTAGTGCGGCATGTCAACGGGCCCCTTACGCTATTGCACGCTTTCAGCGTTCGTTTCATTCAAGACCTCTACCCAGGGTGCCGCTGTGCCGCATTCGCGGCTCGCTCTACCCTGGGCTGGCATATGGCTCGCTTTCAGCGAGCCCGGACTTGAATCTGGTAGAGGAAACCGGAGGACCTGCTCGCCGGAGTCTGGGGACTCGGAGAGAGGAGGCCGAAGTGAACGTTATCGGATGTGGTTTTCACAGGAGACGTCAGCAGATTGCAATGGTCAATCAACAGACAGGGAGGTGATGGTCAGATCAAATGAGCTGTCGGCGGCAAAAGGCCCCCTCCCCCGGGTTTTTCCCTGGACTTCCCCCGACCGGGCTTGGGCTTGCCCTGGGCTTTTTCCCGTCAGAGCAACTGGGCGCGGTGGCGCCGCAGGAGCATGATGAAGAAGGGTCCGCCCAGGAGGGCGCTGATGACGCCCACCGGGATCTCCTGGGTCAGCAGCGAGCGCGCCACGGTGTCCATGACGGTCAGCAGGACGGCTCCGGACAAGCCCGAGAGCGGGATGAGCAGGCGATGATCGGGACCCACGATGAGGCGGACGATGTGGGGCACGATGAGGCCCACGAAGCCGATCACCCCGGTCACGGCCACAGCGGCGGCGGTGAGCAGGGAAGTGGAGAACAAGAGGCGCAGCTTGACCGACTCCACGTCGATTCCCAAATGGGTGGAAGCCTCTTCTCCCAGCAGGAGGGCATTGAGTTCGCGCGAGTGCACCACCAGCAAGGCGGTGCCCAGCACAAAGTAGGGCGTGACCAGGAGCAGCCCCGTCCAGTTGGCTCCCGACAAGCCGCCCATCAACCAAAAAATGACGCTGGCAACCGTCTCTTCGCTGAAGACCAGGATGAGCGAGACCACGGCTGAGAGAAAGGAGCCCAGGGCGATGCCGGCCAGCAGCAGCGTCGCCACCGGAACCCGTCCTTTGATGCGCGAAAGGGAGTAGACGATGAAGGTGGCCAGTACGGCTCCGCCAAAGGCGAACAGGGGAATGGTGGGAATGTGGGCCAGCCAGACGTCCGTATTCCAAATCAGGGCAATGACGGCGCCCAAAGCGGCGCCCGAAGAGATCCCCAGCACATAGGGGCTGGCCATGGGATTGCGGAAGAGTCCCTGCAGGGCGGTACCGGAGAGGGAGAGCGCCGCTCCCACCAAGCCCGCCAGCAGAATGCGGGGCAGGCGGACGTCCATCACGATGGCTTGGCGGTTGAGGGGAATCTCTCCGCCCGCGATTCCCGGAAATTGCTGGGCCAGGATGGTGCCGACCTCGCCCAAACTGAGACTCTCCGGCCCGATGGTCAACGCGGCCGCGCTGACCACGGCCCAGACCGCCGCCATCAGCATGATGCGCCTCATGAGGATGCCTCCGATGGAGGCGGGATGGGCCCAGCCTGGCGAACCGGATGGATGCAGGGCGTCCCGAAGACGGGATGGGGGTGAACCTCGGCCTCGATGGCGTAGACGCGCCGCACGATATCGACGTCGATCACCTCGGAGGGCTCGCCGTCGCCCACCAGGCGTCCCCGATGGAGGAGCAGCAGGCGGTCGCAGAACTGAGCGGCCAAGTTGAGGTCGTGGAGAACGGCCAGGACCGCCAGTCCCGTTTCGCGCACCAATCGGCGCAGGTCCTCCAGGAGAGCCATCTGGTAGCGAATGTCGAGATGCGAGGTGGGCTCGTCCAGCAGAAGGATCTCGGGTTCCTGGGCCAGGGCGCGCGCGATGGCCACGCGCTGGCGCTCGCCGCCGCTGATCAGCGTCACCGGACGCTCGGCTAGGTCTTGCAGATGAGTCCGCCTAAGGGCCTCGTCGACGACATGGCGGTCGCGGGGCGTCTCCCGCTGAAATCGCTTGAGATGAGGGATGCGTCCCAGTCCCACCACCTGGCGGACGCTGAAGTCGAAATTGAGGACGGGCTCCTGCTGGACGACCGCCAGACGCCGCGCCAATTCGTCGAGAGGGAAGTCGCGAACATCGCGCCCGTCGATTTCGACGCGGCCTTTCTGGGGCCTGAGAACGTTGCTGATGAGGCGAATCAGAGTCGACTTGCCCGAACCGTTGGGGCCGGTCAGGGCCACCAATTCCTCCCGGCGGACCCGCAACGACACGTCCTCGATGACCGGTTCGCGGTCATAGGCGGCCTGCAGTCCGTAGGTTGCGATTCGCGCCATCAGTGGTTCGCCATTCCTGTCTCACCGGAGTTGTCTTGCCAACCGCCATGCCGCACCCTCTGGTTGGGAAGGCGGCTCAACGCGGTTGCGATAGCTCGGCTTGAGGCGCCTTGGTCTCGACTTTGACCATGGCCGCCTGGTGGATGCGTCCGCTTTGCTCATCCTGCAGGAAGGCCACCAAGTGCAGGTCTTGGCGGTCCATCTTATGCAGGAACTCGCTGAACTGCTGCTTCTTGGCCTCCTCGGTCTCCTCCAGGTAAGCCTTCAGGTCGTCCTCCAGGGAGGACAGGTCGAGGGTGCCTTGCGTGCCTGCTTGTTGGCCGCCTTTCAGCAGGGTTCCCTGGGCTTGGGGCAGCAGCTTGCGCACCACGTTGTGGTGGAAATAGACGCCGTTGTAACCGATGTACTCGATCGTCCCCTCCACCAGCGCGAGGTGGAGGCGCAGAGCGGACCGGGATTCTCCGGAGGGCTTGGCCCGGGCCTGATAGTGGAGGACGTCTTCCTGCAGATGTCCCGAGACTTCGATCATCCACTCGGGCGCCTCCTCTGCAGCGGCCTCGCGGATCTCCCTCTGGTAGACGCTGAAAAGGCCCGCAGAGCGCTGCTTGCGTCCGCCTCCCATGTGGCGTCCGCTGCCGCCGAAAATGGCCGCCGGGGTGGACTGGACTCCGTAGTAGGCAGCCCTCTCGTAGGCATCGGGGTTCCCCATGGGATCGATCTTGGGGATGTGCAGATGGTACTGAATTGGGACTACGACTTCGTGGGGGTAATGCTCGACCAGTCCGTTGAAAGCGTAGTCGGCTGCCTGGCAGGGGACACATTCTGAACCCGTGAACAGTTCCACCAGTGCCACCTTCTGCGGCTCGGGACCAGTGTAGCGGCCGGCCTGGAAGGGTAGAGGACGCTGTGAAAAAGCTTCGCTGATCAGTTCATCCAGTCCTTCGCTGCTGCCATGGGCCTGGCGGTAGAAGCGTTCCAGGCGCGCCCGGGCGGTGGAGTTGCCGCTGTTAAGAAAAGATTGCAGGTAGAGTTCCTGGGCCCTCTCCAAATCGCCTGCCTGATGGTAGGCGTTGGCCATCTGAAGGGGAATCTGGCCGCTGGTCGGATCGAGCTCCCGAGCCAACTGGAGATAACGTACGGCTTCCTCCGGCTGCTGGCGCAGGAGGGCGATCTCGGCCCGGGTCTGGAGAAAGCGCGGCATGGAAGGCGTCTTGGGATCGGCCTTGGCCAGAACCTCGTCTGAGAAGGCCTCGGCTCTCTCCAGAAACACTTCCTCCCCGGCCAGCAGGGCCGCCACCCGGTCGAGGGCTGTCAGTTGATTCTTGGAATGGACCACGAAGTCTCGGGCGGCCTGCATGGCTTGCGCCTCGGGCACGCCCAGCTCAAGCTGGATTTCGAAGATCTTCTCGTAGGCCTGGGGCACCAGATCGCTCCGCGAATACTGGCGGATGAAGGCATTCAAAGCCTTGACCTTCTCAGCAGGATCAGACAGGGACAGCGCCCGCGTGTAGGTGAGGCGCTCGTCCTGTCCAGGCGGCTGAGGACGTCCCAGCTCTTTGAGGTCGGTGCGCTTCGCCACGAACTCGCGGTTCTGCAAGCCGGCCCCGTCGACTGTTCCCCGGATCTGGTCGTCCACAACTTGTCCGCTGAAGGTCAGTTTTCCAGCCTGAGAGACCAGGGTGACTTGAATTCGCTGTTCTGAAACCTCCAGGGCGTCGATTTCCATGGGGCCGCTGGACTGGACGCTCAGCAACCGGGCCTCCTCTCCCTCTTGAGAGGGCAGCTCAAGGATAAAGGCGGGCAGCATCTGGCCGCTGTCGAGGGCGATCTGGAAGAGCCAGCGCCCCTCCAGTTGGGCGCCCCGGAGCGGGCCCTGCAACGCCATCAAGAGGCAAAGGGTTGCCAGCGTGAAGACCGTAGTCAGAGTGGGACGTGGATTGGATTTGGGCATGGATCTCCTCTCATCGCCGGGCGGCTTGAATTTGGCGGTCCCGGTCGCGCACCAGAAAATGGTTGATCTCTTCCAGCGTCACCAGCGCATCCAGCACCTCCAGCCGTTGGGCCGCCTCCTCTTCAAGCTGCTGCTTTTCTTCCCAGTGAAGGACGCCTTCGATGAGCGCTTCCAGGCGTCGCAAGTACTCGGGGTCACGGGGTGCTTTCTGCTGCAAGGCCAACTTGTCGGCTGCGGCGATGACGGGAAGATCGCCCGATGAACGGGCCCGCAGCTCTTCCAGAGTGTTGAAGATCTGCACCGTTCCCACGTTGAGCAAGGTTCCGGCCCAATCCTTGGGATATCCCGAGAGCAACAGAAAAGCGCATTTGCGCTGGTAGATGGACAGGCTTTCCAGCAATTGCCGGACGGTGTCCAAGGACCGCTCCGCGGAGGGACTGTCCTGGGCGCAACATCGGGCCAAAAACGCCCCGGCCAAGTGAAATACGAACTGAGGCTCGCTGGCCGCCGGCGGCAACGTCAGCTCCTCACTCCCAAGGTCCTGCCACAAGGCTTCGATCAGGTTCTCGCGCTCCTTTGCCGATCCTTGCAGGTAGTGATCGAAATGATTGCGCAAAACGGGGTCGTAGGCCCGACGCATCTCCGCGCGCGGGCGCGATCCGAGTCCGAAGGAGGTCGAAAACTGGAAGCTTCTAGTCATTAACAAGCCTTTCCCGGCTTTCCATTTTAGGGCATCGGAGGGCTAGGCTGCTGAATCGGCCAGCTTGAGGATGCGGTCGGCCAGACCCTGGACGTCGCTGCGGGACCAGATCTGAAGCGCCGGATCGAGGCCCCACGAGGGATCCGGCTGGTCGTCGCTGATCAAGACCTTGACTCCGCTGTGAGAGGCCGCCAGGGGGCGTTCCCCGGTCTCTTCGCGCCACACTTCCAGGCGGGGAGCCGTGGAGTCGATGTGGCCTTCCACCAACACCAAGTCGCAGTCTGCGTAGTGGGCCTGCAGGGAGGCATAGTCGCGCTCGCCGCCCTGGGAATGCAGGAAGAGAGCGGTGACGGCGCCGCTGATGATGGCCCAGGGATGGCCTCCCGCCTGGTGGTGGCGGTGGGAATCCTTGCCGGGCTTGTCGACTTGGTGGACGTGACGGCTGTGCTTGATGGTGCCGACCTTCAGGCCCCGGCCCTGCAATTCGGGCAGCAGATCCTCGATCAGAGTGGTCTTGCCCTGATTGCGTCCGCCTACGATGTGAATTCGTTTCAACGCCATAAGCACCTGCTGGGATCGCGCAATGGTAAGGCACAATGAAAAAGCCCGCTTCCCAGGCTTGTAGGCGTCGGGGGAAGCGGGCCTAAGACTCGACCGGCGTGAGCTGGTTGGCCGCCCTGCGGCCTAGCTCAGCGAAATGTTGACCAAGTCTTCTTCCTTCTTCTTGTTGAGCACCTGCTCTTCGTAGTACTCGCGCACCATGGCGGCTTCGCGGGCCGCTTTGCGGCGGGCCATCTTCTCGTCGCGGGCGGTCTGAGGACGGCCCTTGTTGTCGCGGGTGCGGGCCACGTCGTCGGAATTCAACCTGAGGGCATGCTCGTAATTGTTGAGGTCGACATTCTTGCCGCCGGCGAAAATCTCGTGGCGGCCGTTGTTCTCATACCACTTGGCGACGGTGGCGTTCATGTGCATGTGCTCGATGATGTTGCGCCATCCGTGACCCGTATTGTAGGCGCAGAAGGAAATCTCGCCTTCCTGGGTGGCGTAGGGGATGATGCACATCTCAGTGCGGCGGAAGTCGTAGTTGAAGAGGTCCTGGAACCACATTCCGGCGATGAAGAGGAAGTTCCAAGGATCGTCGCGGCGGTCTTTGCCCGTCCCGTAATCCTTGCCGGAAAGTCCGAAGCTCTTGTCGAACTTCTTGAGGATATCGAGCAGGCGCAGGCGCGGAGGCGCGTTGAAAGGCTCATAGTTCTTGAGCAGCGCCAATCCCATCATAAGGTTCGAGAACCACTTGCCGCGGCCGGCGTCGGTCAGCTTCTGCATGTCGGCTACCAGTCCCGGAATGTTGAGGAACTCGGGAACCGGGGCGGCGTCCTTGGTTTCCTTGTCGATCATGACGGCCGTTCCCACACCGCAGTTGGGATGGCATCCGCAACTGACTTGGCCCCACTCGGCCGAAGGTCCGTGGACCATGTCGGCGAAGTCGGCGAACGATCCCATCAGCGAGAGGGGGAACCAGTCGCGGGTGGGCTCGGTCATGCCGGTTTGCTTCTTCACGTCGCGGGCCATGTGGGAGAGCGTGTAGCGCTGGCGCTGGCGGCGCTCGTCGGTGATCTCCTCATCGCGTCCGGTGAAGGACACCGGCTGGAAGGAAATGAAGGCGATCTTCTTGGGGTTGTCCATGGCGAAGCGGATGATGGGTCCGACCTGGTCGTTGTTGACGTCGTTGACCAGGGTCGTGACCAGCACGATCTCCGTTCCCGCCGCATGGATGTTGTTGATGGCCCTCAGCTTGACGTCGAAAAGGTTGCCGATGTGGCGATGCGAGTTGGCGTCGTTTCCGATGCCGTCGAACTGCAGGTAGGTGTAGCGCAGCCCGGCCTCGGCCGCCTTGCGGGCGAACTTGATGTCCTTGGCGAACTCGATGCCGTTGGTGGCCGCCTGGACCGAGTTGAAGCCTAGCTTGCGCGAGTAACGAATGGCCCGGAAGAAGTGCGGCGAGAGGGTGGGTTCGCCGCCCGAGAACTGCACCGACATCTGACGGCGCGGCTTGATCGTCATGGCGTTGTCCAAGATCTCCTTGATCTCTTCCCACTCCAGTTCGTGCACGAAGCCCACCTGGTTGGCGTCCATGAAACAGGGATCGCACATCATGTTGCAACGGTTGGTCAAGTCGACCGTCAAAACGCTGCCGCGTCCGAACTTGATGGTGGAAGAGCCGTGGTTGTGCAGGGCTTCGTCATTGTGGGCGCGGATGTCGCGTCCGGGGAAATTGGACTCGATCCAGGAGAGAAACTTGGAGTCGATGGCCATCACGTCTTCATACTTGCCGTGGATGGGGCATTCCTTGACCATCAGGATCTTGCCGTCGCGCTCGATCACCTTGGCCTTGACCTCGCCGACCTTCTCCTCGATCAGCACCGTGTAGTCTTCTTCGCCGTTGAGAATCCGCTCGCGGGCTTCGATGACGCACTTGGGGCAGAGAGAGTCGGTCTCTCGCGGCCAACCCAGCGTCGGCTTCGATTTTTCCCACGACTTCAGCAAGGGCTTGTCCGACCACTTGGGCGTGAAGGAGGGATTGGGTCGATGCTTATTGAAGAACTGGATGGCGTCGAAGGCCGCCCCGGCCGTCTTGGCGATGGCCTTGTCCACGTACTTCCACTTGCTGGGCTTGCGGACCTGAGTGTTGGGCATAGCTGGCTTCCTTTCTGCTCGGCTGCTATCTCTGCGACTTGCAAATAACTCGTATCGTCGCTTCCAAATGTCTCTAAAAACAAAGGCACGCTTGAAAGCGTGCTGTTGTGGCATGCGCAATCTTACTGTGCCCCGAACGTGCCGTAGTATCTCGCTCCTGGTCAAATAATGCAAGTCGAGACGGAAGTGCGGGGTGGCTCACTTTGGCATTTTTCAATAAAGTGATCCTTCCGGCGGCGATTGCGCCTGCTTCGGACGGCTTGTTAGAATAGAGAGTCGCCGATTTTGCCTGAGGAGGGCTGTTATATGGATTTCACAATCACCGAAGAGGCGCAGGAACAGATCCGCGCCGCTGTCGATAAACAGAGAGATCAAGATCCCCCCAAGACCACGATGCGCGTGGAGGCCTCGGCCAACGGGAGTCCCGACTTCGCCTACGGCTTGAGACTGATCAGCGCCGAGGAAGAAAACGAAGACGACCTGATCCTCGAGCTGGAAGGCATCCGCGTGGCCATCGATCCGGGCAGCGCCAAGAACCTGGAAGGAGCCGAACTCGATTACGAAGACCGCATCGTCCGCAGCGGCTTCAAGTTCAGCAACCCCAACAAGCCCGAGACTCCCTCCATCGGAAGCGGCTCGCGCGACGATTTGTCGGGTCCGGTTGCGGAAAAAGTGCAGCGTCTGATCGATACCGAACTGAACCCCGCCGTTGCCGCCCATGGCGGTCACATGACTCTGGTGGGAGTCAAGGACGACAAGGTTTATCTGAGCTTCGGCGGAGGCTGCCACGGCTGCGGAATGGTCGACGTCACACTCAAGCAGGGGGTGGAGACCCGCATCCGCGAGCTGATCCCCGAAATCGTTCAAGTGGTGGACACTACCGACCACAGCAGCGGCGAGAATCCCTTCTACGCTTGATCGCAATGCCGGCAGGACGGCAAGCCGCCTGGCATCAGCACTCGGAAGCCCGGCAAGCACTCTTGTCGATTCAACGCTAAGAGGCGGGCTGTTGGCGCACAAACCCTCGCCCCGCTGACATTAAAGCGCAGATTTTTCGAACGCTTTGTGGTACAACTGAAGGTCCGCCCAGGCGGTTGAGCGTCCGCGGGGAGAGAGGTTCCGCGCAGCGCTCGGGGTTTGTGGCCAGAGAGATTTTTCTGTATAAGGAGTGCTTTACCAGGGGAGGATGGCTGCCTCATGTCATGGAATCGACTGCTGTTCACAATTGCCGGTTCGTTTTTGTTCCTAGTCGCCAGTTCCTGCAGCGACGCCAATTCAACGCCTGACCACACCAGCAACCGGGGCATCACCCGGGCCGCCTCACTGCGTTTCGAAGCGCCCTTGCTTTACCAGCGCGGTGAGGAGACCGTAGGATTAGAAGCCCGCCTCGTAGAAGCCGCAATGGAGCGGCTCAACGCGCCCCGCCGGGCCCAAGGCTCGCGTCCGCTGGAACTGATGTGGGTCGACCGCCAGTACGCAGAGCGGATTCCGGCCCTGGCCAACGCCGAGGTGGAGATGGCGGCCAGCGTCCTGGCCGTGACCGATGACAGGCGCTCCAAGGTCGACTTCAGCGAGTCCTACTACACTTCGGAACTGGCCCTGGTCATCAATCCCGGAATGGCCGAGTTCACCGCCAAGGAAATGTCGGGACGCAAGATCGGGGTGCGCGCGGGTACCGCCATCCAGGATTTCGTGGCCCAGCAGCATCCGAAAGCCGAGATCGTCCCTTTCCCCAGCCTCGACCCCGCCCTTTTGGCCTTGCGCCGCGGTGAAATCGAGGGCGTGGTGGACGACGTCAACATGGCCGCCTATGCGCTGGACACGGTGGCCGTCATGAAGAATATGGAAATTATGCCGGGCAGCCTGGGCAGCTTTGAGATCGCCCTGGCCGTACCCAAAGGCAGCACTACTCTGCTCAACGCCATCAACGGCGCCATCAGAGAGGCCCGCGAGAGCGGCGAACTGCAAGCCTGGATGGAGGAGCATATCGGCGAGCGCACCCAGAAAGTGCGTCAACGCCACCAGGACCGCCTGAAGCGACAGCGCATGGCGGTTCAGCCGCGCAGCTTCGTGCTCCGCATCAGCAAGGAAAGCCAGAGCCCCTTTGACATTTACAAGATCGCCAACCTGACCTTCTCGGTGCGCGGAGAGGGCGACAGCATCACGACCTCCAAGGTCAACTTCAACAAGCGCACGGGCTACGTCAGCGCCAGCCTCAAACCGGGCCGTTACCAGCTTTACCTGCCCAAGGTCTTCGGCAACTCGTCCCTGGGCGAAGTGCTGATCAAGTCGGATGACGGCGCAAGGGTCAACTACAACCTGGTCTTTCGGGCCGACAGCAGTGTTTACCTGAGGGCCGCCAACTGATTGGCCGGGGCCGAGGCCTTCACCTCGAGGCGGTTGCGCTTAGAGCGACCTCTCGGGTAATCTGAAGAGCCTCGACAGCCGAGGTGGGGATGAGTCTAGGAACAACGCCCAATCAGATGCCGTCAGCCCTGTCCGCTCCCTTGCAGCGGACGGAAAGCGGTCGATTTGCGGCTTATTGGGCCCTGACCAAGCCCCGAGTCACTTTCATGGTGGTGCTGACCGCCCTGGCGGGTTATGCCATGGCAGCGGTGGGCAGTCTCGACTGGGGCCTGCTGCTGAACCTGGCGCTGGGCACGTTCTTCATCGCAGGCGGAACGGCAGGACTCAATCAGGCCCTGGAAGCGCAAGCCGACGCCCGCATGCAGCGCACCGCCATGCGTCCCCTTCCGGCCGGCAGCATAGACCCGCCTGCGGCGCTTTTCTTCACCACTGTGCTGGTTTTTTCGGGCGCGCTATATCTGGCGCTGCTGGTCAGCCCCTCCAGCTCTTTGCTGGGCGTACTGACCGCCTCGCTTTATCTCTTCGTCTACACGCCCCTGAAGTCGCACACCATCTGGTGCACGACCATCGGCGCCATTCCGGGCGCCATCCCGCCGCTGATGGGATGGGCGGCCGTGCGCTCGCCCTTGGAACCCGGCGCTCTGGCCCTCTTCGCCCTGCTCTTCTTCTGGCAGTTCCCCCACTTTTACGCCATCGCCTGGATGTATCGCGACGACTACCGCAAGGGGGGATTCAGGATGCTGCCTCTGGCCGACGGCAGCGAAGGGCGCACCGCGCGCCACATCACCGTCCACAGCGTTTTGCTGATCGCCGTATCGCTCTTGCCCTTCGTGGTGGGAATGACAGGATGGCTCTATCTGGCGGGCTCCCTGGCGCTGGGCTGGATTCCGCTCAGAGCGGCCTTGAAAGTCAGCCGCCAGCGCACGCCCCAGGCCGCCGCAGGCGTCTTGAGGGCTTCGGTGATCTACCTGCCCCTGATGCTCATCTTACTGATCGCCGGCAAGCTTTAGCCGCTCGATGAGCATGAAGGTGATGTCGTCGGTCTGATCGTGCCCCTGAGTGAATTCCTCCAGGGTCTCGAAGATCTTGTCCTCCACCGCTTCGCCGCCGGATGCTCCGCTGTTTTTGAGCAATTCGATAAGCCGCTCTTCGCCGTACATATCCTCGCTGGGATTCTCGGCTTCGGTCAACCCGTCGGAATAGACCAGCAGAATGTCGCCTGGGTCGAGGCGGAAGGGATGGGCTTGATAGGTGGCGAACTCGAAAGCTCCTAGAATCAGGCCGGCCGAGTCGAGCTGGTCGACGGTTCCGGAGGCCGACCGGAAGAGAAAGGAAGGGTTATGCCCGGCGCTGATGAACTCGCCTGCGCCGTCCTCCCTGTCGAGCGTGAAGAAGAACAGGGTGCAGAAGCGATTGGCCTGGGAACGTTCGCAGGTAAAGCGATTGAGTTCGTTGAAAGCCCTGTCGGGCGGCGCCCCGGCCCTGAACTGCATGTGCAGCGCCCCCTGCAGGCTGGAGCTGAGCAAAGAGGCCGAGACGCCCTTTCCTGACACGTCGGCCAAGATGCCGCCCAGCTTCCCGTTGGGGAGATCGATGAAGTCGTAGAAGTCGCCGCCCACGTGGCGGGTGGGACGGCTGAAGGCGCGTATCAGGAATCCTTCGACCTGAGGGACTTTCTGGGGCAGCAGCGTGACCTGAGTTTCCCGCGCCAGAGCCAACTCGCTCTCCAGCTTCTGGCGTTCCTGCAGTCCGCGGATCATCTCGATCTTCTCGATGACGTTTCCGGCTTCGTCGGCCAGCCGGCTGAGGATCTTCTGGTCGAGGCCGGAGAGAGCGTGCATGGTTTTGGTGCTGTCCAGATAGAGGATGCCCAGTAGCTGAGGCGTGTCCGAATCGGGGGCGATGCCTGTCAGCGGCATGCAGGCCACGGCCCGCAGGTTCATGGCTACGATGCTCTCCTGCTGGGCGAACTCGCCGGATATGCCCTCGGTCATGAAGACCGGCTTGCCCTCCTCGGCCACCTGCTTGACCACCGACTGACTGGTGCGGAAATCGGCCTCGGAAAGCACGTTGCCCTGGTGGTCGAGTCCACGGGCGTATTCAAATCCCCGCTCCAGGCGCCTGAGCACGTAGCCGCGTTCAGCTCCGCTGATCTGCAGGGCGCTGGCCAGGATCTGATGGAACATGGCCTCGCCCGAGGTGTGCTGGCCCCACTGATACTGGAAGTCGAGGAGCAGAGAGAACTTCTCCAACTCCGATTGCCCGGTTTCCTGAGAGGGCATCATGCGAGTCAGGTTCATGAAGGCCGTCTGCATGGCCTCGGCCTCCGAGCTTTCGACCGGATCTTCTTCCAGCGGCGGAGCGGCATCGCTGTAGAAAACGATCTCGACCTGGTCGCGCCCCACGCCGATGCGGTCGCCGGAACGAAGGTTCTGACGAGGTTCGGCACGGCGGCCGTTGACGTAAGTGCCGTGGGTGCTGTTGAGGTCGGCCAGAAAGCAGTCATCCCCCTCGCGGATGATTTTGGCGTGATGGCGCGAGATGTAGGGGTTGGGCAGCACGATATCGGAGTCGGACTTGCGTCCGATGAGCACTTGGTCGGACTCGATTTCGAACCACTTCTCCCCTCCCATCGGGTCCTTCCAGTTCAGTTTCGGATTGCTCATAAGACGCTCTCCAGAGAACCGTCATTGTGCGCCATGCCGCCCGCTTGATGCAAGAGTCTGACCGGCGTTTCGGGCGAATCAGACTCGCCCTTGCCGGGCGGTCAAGAGGTTTTGGAATCGAGATTACGAAGAGTGGCGCGCAGGCGGGACTGGGTCGAGGCCGAGAACCAGCAGTCGAGAAAATCACGCCGTCGGTGCGGGGAAGGAGGGTCGATCTGGCGCAGCAAGGGGGCCAACAGAAAGTCTTTGGAGGTGCGGAAGGCGGCGGGATCTCCGGCGGCCAGCCGGCGGGCCAGACCGTCCACGGCGGAGGGCAGCTTCTCTTCCGACTCAACCTGGTCGATCCAGCCCATGCCAAGGGCCTTTTCAACCGGGTAGTTCTCCCCCAGCCAAAGCGGACGACGGGCCCGCGAGAATCCCAGCAGATGCCGGAAGACCTGCTGGGCCGTGTAGGGAACCGCCACCGAGAAATTGAGGGGAGTCATTCCGATGAGGGCGCCGCGGCGGGCCAGGCGGAAATCGCAGCAACTGGCCAAGATGCATCCCCCTGCCAGCGCATCTCCATTGAGTTGGGCCAGCACCGGCTTGGGATGGCGCAGCAGGGACACCATCAATCCCTCGAAGGCCTCGATCATGTCCTCCATCTCGGCCCGTTGCAAAGCGCTCACCTGACGCAAATCGAATCCGGGCGAAAAGAAGCGGCTTCCCTGGCCGCTGATGATCAACACCCGGCTGCCGTCGTCCCGGGCGTGGGACTCGAGGGCGGCGAGAAGCTCCGCGATGGCTAGTCGGGTGAGAGTGTTGTGGCGGCTGGCCAGTTCGAGACGGGTGCGGTCTTGCCCGGCTTCCAACAACAGATGAGCGCTAGCGTTCACGGGGCCATCCCTAGTCGAGCCCAAGCTCTTCGATCAGTTCTTCGAAGGCCGCCCGGCCGCGCAAAGGATCCATCACCGGATCGACCTTCAGATAGACCGCCTCGGCGGCACGGGTGCGCACAGCTTGCTGGATGAGTCGCAGAGCCTGCTCCTCATCTCCCAGTCCGAGCTGCACAAGAGCCATCCAATAGGGCCGCGATCCCCATTCGCCGAGAACCAGTTCGCGGCCTGGGAAGGGCGCGTCGGGTGCGGGCGGCTCGCGGGGGACGGAAGGCGGAGCGGGAGGAAGGGGCGGAGGCGCCGAACCCTGGCTTGGCCGAGGACGCCGGTCTCGCCCCACCGATTGATTGTAAAGGGAAAGGCGCCGCAGGTGAGCTCCGGGCCGTGACAGATTCCGCAAGACTCTCTCGACTTTGTCTCTGTCGCCGCTGCGCCCGTAGGCCAGTCCCAGCACGGCCATGGCCTGATGGCGGGCGGGATTGAAGGCCTCTTGCGGATCGCCGCCGCGCAGCCGTCCTTCAAGCACCTCGACGGCCGCCCGGGGACGTCCGGCGCCCAAATGGCTGAGGGCCGTGTATTGCTCGGCGAAGAGGCCCGGCGAACCTTTCGAGTCGGCTTGTCCCAGAACGTCGATGGCCTGGTCGTAGCGCCGCTGGAAGTAATGGACGCGGCCCAAGTCGAAGAGCAGGGCGGCGGAACCGGGCTTGAGGCGCATGGCCTTGCGCAGCGCATTTTCAGCCTCGTCCAACTGTCCCGTCGGGACCAAATAGTCCATGGCGTACTGCTGCAGCGTCTCCGCCGAACGCGGGTTCATTTCCATGGCCTGCTCGAACTCGTCTTCAGCGCGGTCCCAGTCGCGCTCGAAACGAGAGTAGACGGTGGCCAGCACGCCGTGGACTTCAGCGTTGCCCCGCTTCAGGTCGAGCAACTTGACGGCGGCGGCCTTGGCCATCGGCATGACCACGCCGGGATCGAGATGCCCCGCCGCCCCGGCGCTGGAAAGCGCTTCGGCCAACCCCTGCTGGGCCTTGACGAAGTCTTTGTCGATCTCCAGAGCCTTGAGGTAGCTTTCGATCTGATCCCCCACCTCGGCGGCATCGCGCTCGGCCATGCGCTTTTCGCTTGGCTTGTGGCGGGCCTCCAGGTAGTGGTTGAAGGCTTCGGGATCAGGAGCTGAACCCTCTGCCAGGAAGTCGGGCTCGCCCGTCCATTCATAGCCCAGCCGCTGCACCACGTTAGAGGCCACCTGCTCCTGAAAGGCGCCGGAACGGGAGAAGGGCTCCTGGAAACGGTCGCCCCAAATCTGGAATCCCTGGCGGGTATCGAGCAGGGTGGCCTGCACGGTGACCGTCTCTTCACGCCGCGACACCCGCCCGCTCAAAACCGCGTCCACCTGCAACTGCCGCCCCGCCTCCAAGGGATCTTCGACGCTGCCCTGGTAGCGGCTCACGGTACTCCAAGCCATCACCTGCAATTCCTCGACCTGGGAGAGGCGGTTGATCAAGCCCTCTACAACCTCCTTGCTCAAATAAGCGAGTTGAGTCGAGCCGTCTGAGCCGTCTTCCGCGGCCTCTTCGAATTGAAAGGGCAAAACTGCCAGAGAACGCACTGGTCCGGCCTCCCGGCCGGAATCGGAGCCGTCCCAAAAAAGTGTACCGGCGTAGAAGAGCAAGGCCGCCGCCGTCAGGACAGCAAGGGCGTAGAGGGCGGGCCGGATAGAGGCGCGCCGCCCTTGGCCCGGGGGAGGGCTGTGCGTCGATGACGGCTCAGGCATGGGCGTAAAGGCCGCGCTGTCGGCGGCCCCCAAGGCGGCCTTCAACTCGGCCCGGACTTCGCGGGCACTCTGAGGACGCTGACGCGGATCTTTGCTCAGGCAACCCCGCACCACCTTTTCGAGCTGCAGCGGGATGGACACCCCCGACTCGCCGGTTCCCGACACCTCGTCGCGCAGGATGGCGGCCATGATGTCGCTGGACGTCTCTCCCTGGAAGGCCCTCTGCCCCGTGATCATCTCGAAGAGAATGGCGCCCAGCGAGAAGATGTCCGAGCGCTCGTCGGTGGGCATGCCCCGCACCTGCTCAGGCGACATGTATCCCACGGTGCCTAGAACCGTTCCGGGCTCGGTCTTGGTAATGGCGGTAGGGGCCGAGGAATGAGGGCCCAACTGCTGTACGCCTTCTACGCTGGCCAAACCGAAATCGAGGATCTTGATTCGCTCGTCCTCGGTTATGAAGATGTTCTCGGGCTTGAGATCGCGATGGATAATGCCCTTGGAATGGGCGGCGGCAAGCCCTTCGGAAAGAGCCATGCCGAATTCGGCGGCCTGCTGCCACGATAGCGGCCCTGAGGAGAGGCGGCTGCGCAGGCTCTCGCCTTGCAGCAACTCGCTGACGGCATAGGGCTTCTCGTCGATGAACCCGAAATCGAAGATGGAAACGATGTTGGGGTGCGACAAGGCCGCCACGGCCTGGGCTTCGCGTTCGAAGCGTGCCCGGGCCTCTTCGTTGTCGACATGGCGCTGGGGCAGCACCTTGATGGCCACGTCGCGCTGCAGCCGAGTATCGCGGGCTCGATAAACTTCGCCCATTCCTCCCGCGCCAACGGTGTCCAAGATCTTGTAGGGACCGACTTTGCTGCCTATTTCAAGTGACATGGCTGTGAAGGGGACGACCAAGTTACATTACGACACTTGTAGAGGAAAGTTTCGCCTTTCTAGGGCCACTAGGTGGCCAACAAGTTCACACCCGAATCAAGAGGCTGCTCGCTACTTCTAGTCCGCCAACCTGGCGTAGGCGCCGTCATAATAAAGCAAGGGTTTGCGGTCGCTGCGGAGCACGGCATTGGTGACGCGGCCCACCAGAATCTTGTGGTCGCCTCCCGGATAGCTCTGCACGATATCGCATTCCAGCCAGGCCAGGCAGTCGGCCAGCAGCGGGAGCCCGTTCTCTCCCTGAACGTAGTCGAATTCGGTTCGGTCGGTGCTGGGCCGGGAAAAGAAGACGGAAGCGTCTTCCTGTCCCTCGGCCAGGATGTTCACGCCCATGCGTCCGAAGTCTTCGAACAGCTCCAACCCGCTCAGTTTTTGGTCGAGACACACCAGGACCATCAAGGGGTCCAGCGAGAGAGAAGTAAAGGCGGTTACCGTAACGCCGTATGGGCAACCAGCCAAGCCCTGGGTGGTGACCACCGTGACGCCCATGGCGTAATTCCTCATGACAGCGCGAAACTTTTCCGCCGACAATGCCATACTCGCGTCTCCCATACCATGGAAGAGTCTACAACACCCGCTCCTGCGGGCGCGAACCTCGTTCATCAACCCGCACAGCCGTCAGGTGAAAGGGCCGGCAATCTGCTATTCTGAGCCCGACATCCTGGAGAAGCCATGAAAAAGATCGCCATCGCCGTTGTCGTCGTCCTGCTGCTGGCCTTCCTGACAGTAGGTCTGTTTATCGATTCCATCGCCGCCTCGGCTATCGAAAACCAGGGCAGCCGCGCACTCGGTGTGGCGGTTCATGCCGGCTCGGTGGACGTGGGCATACTCAGCGGCGGATTCAGCCTGTCGGGACTCGAAATCGACAATCCCGAAGGCTTTCAGTCGCCCCATCTGGCCCGGGTAGGCGACCTCCATCTAGACGTCTCCCTGGGAACGCTGCTGGCGGACAAGATCGTGGCTCCGCGCCTTCACGTCAGCAATGTCGAAATCTGGGTTGAGGGCTCCCGAGGACGCACCAACATCCAGACGATCCAAGAGAACCTGCGCAAGCACCGGTCGTCGGACGACTCCGCCGACGGAGGCGGGGGCAAGAGGTTCGTCATCGAAGAAGTCGTGGTTGAAAACATCGTTGCCACCGTCAATCTCCCGCCCTTGGCACAGGGTCTCAAAGTCGAGGTCCCCAAGGTGACGCTTGAGAACGTGGGCGGCGGCGAAGGCGGCGAAGGAGTCACTCAGGGCCAACTGGTACAGCAGATCATCAGCCGAATCGCCGAACAGGCCCGGCGGGAAGCCATGCGCAATCCCGAAGGTACGATCGACCGCATCAGGGACCTGATCAACAAGTAACCTCCTCCTCCTGCATGTCGATCAACCGCGTTCAGATCGTCGATGAGAACTTCCGTACCCGCGTAGGCCAAGCTGCCTTCAAAAGGGTCTCTTTTCTTCCCCACGACCTGTTGGTGAGGAACTCCCGGCTGACCGTTGCAGCCGCGGTGGAGCTTCTCGAGTGCCAGATCACCAGCCGCTGGCTCGACTACGTCGCCCGCGAACTGAAGGCTGAGGGCAAGAGCTTCTACACCATCGGCTCGGCGGGACACGAAGGCAACGCCATGCTGGGACAGCTTACGAGTCCCACCGATACGGCCTTCCTGCATTACCGCAGCGGCGGATTCTACCTGGCCAGGGCCCGTCAAGTGGCCGGAGAAACCCCCATATTCGACACTTGCCTGGGCCTGTGCGCTTCCAGGCAGGACCCCATCTCGGGCGGACGCCACAAGGTCTGGGGCAGCCTTGGCCTCAACATTCCTCCCCAGACCAGC
Source organism: Acidobacteriota bacterium (assembly GCA_035471785.1). NCBI lineage: Bacteria > Pseudomonadati > Acidobacteriota > Acidobacteriota bacterium. The sequence goes on along the minus strand of DATIPQ010000098.1, from coordinate 102,542 downwards.
ACCATCGCCTCTCATCTGCCCAAGGCGGTAGGCTACGCCTTTTTCATGGACCGGCGGCGCCGTCTCGACCTGATGGGTTGCGGAGGAGTTCCCCGCGACGCCATCGCGATCTGCACTTTCGGAGACGCTTCGGTCAACCACTCCACCGCTTTGGGAGCCCTCAACTCGGCCTCCTGGGCCGATTTCCAGCGCTTGCCGGTTCCCTTGCTGCTGGTCTGCGAAGACAACGGCATCGGCATCTCGGTGCGGACGCCGGGGGAATGGGTCGACAAAAACTACCGTCATCGCACGGGACTGACCTACTACAAGTCCGACGCCCTCGACATCTTCAAAAGCTACCGCGAGATTGAGGAGGCGGTGGCCTATTGCCGCAGGACGCGGCGGCCGGTCTTCCTTCACCTGCGCACCGTGCGCCTTTTGGGCCATGCCGGCACCGACATCGAGCTGTCTTACAAAAAGCGGGAAGAAATCGAGGCCCAGGAAGCCCTCGACCCGCTCATCCAAACGGCTTTGGGATTGATCGAGCGGGGGGTGCTCTCGCCGGGAGAAGTCCTCGACCTTTACGATTCCATAGCCGAACAGGTGCGCGCCGCCGGGCGTGAAGCCTCGCGCCGGGATCGCCACAGCAGCGCGGCCTCGGTGATGGCTCCCCTCCTGCCCGAGACCCCGCCGCGCCTGCCCAGCCCCGTCAGCGCCGACCGGCCGACGCGCCGCAGCCATTTCAGCAAAGGACTTCCCGAGGACTCCAAGCCGCGTCACATGGCCCAACTCATCAACTGGGGGCTGCAGGACCTCATGCTCAGCGACCGGCGCATTACCGTTTTCGGGGAAGACGTGGCGCGCAAGGGCGGCGTTTACAACGTCACCGCCGAGCTTTACGAGCGCTTTGGCGTGGGGCGGGTCTTCAACACCCTGCTCGACGAGCAGGCCATCCTGGGACTGGCTATCGGCGCCGGACAAATAGGCCTGCTGCCCATCGCCGAAATTCAATATCTGGCCTATGTCTACAACGCCGTTGACCAGTTGAGGGGAGAGGCCTGCTCGCTGCAGTTCTTCTCTCAGGGCCAGTTCCGCAATCCCATGGTGGTGCGCATCGCCTCCTTCGCCTACCAGAAGGGGTTCGGAGGACACTTCCACAACGACAACGGATTCGCTTCGCTGCGCGAGATTCCGGGCATCATCATCGTCACCGCCAGCAACGGGCCCGATGCTGTACGCGCCATGCGCTGTGCCGTCAGCCTGGCGCTTGAATGCGGCGCCGTCGTGCTCTTCCTGGAGCCCATCGCCCTTTACATGGCCAAGGACCTAACCGGGGACGACGACTGGCTCTTTCCCTACCCGGCTCCTCAGGAAACACTCGACTTCGGCCACGTCAGCTTTCACGGCCGGCAGGAGGCCGAGATTCTGGTTATCAGCTATGCCAACGGATGCTACCTGAGCCGACAAGCTCAGCACGACCTTTCCCGGCAGAGCATCGAATTTGCCATCCTGGAACTGCATTTCCTGACGCCGCTCAATCGCCAGGCGATCGTCGACGCCGCACGAGGACGAAAAAGCGTCATCCTGGTGGACGAATCACGCCGAACCGGCGGACTGTCGGAAGAAATCGCCGCCCTGCTGTGCGAGGCCCTGCAGGACGAAATGCCCCATCTGACGCGAGTTTGCGGAGAGGACACTTATATCCCCCTGGGGACGGCCTGGGAATACGTGCTCCCCTCGCGGCAAAGCATCGCTCAAGCCGTACGGCAAAGATGGGAGGTTCTGCGTGGCTAGGATCGTGCTGGTGGCCCCCGGACGGGGGACCTACGGCAAGAGCGAGTTGGGCTACCTGAGCCGTTTTCAGGAACATCCGCGCTTTTCAGAGCGAGAGCGGCTGGTGGGAGAGGCCGACGAAATGCGCCGTCGGCGAAGCCAGCCCACCGTCAGCGAACTGGACGCCGCCCAACGCTTCAGCTCCGCCCTTCACCTGCCCGGCGAGAACGCATCGGCGCTCATCTTCACCTGCACGGCCGCCGATGCCGCCCTCCTCAATCCCGATCACGAAGTGGTGGCCGTGGTGGGCAACTCGATGGGATGGTACAGCGCCCTCTATCTCTGCGGCGCCCTCGGTTTCGCCGAGGCCTTTCGACTGGTCAATGAAATGGGCTTGCAGCAGCGCGGCAACGTCCGTGGCGGACAAATCATCTATCCGCTGGTGGAAGACCACGACTGGCGCCCCCGGCGCGGGAGCCTGGAGAAGGTGTTGGAGTTGGCCCGCTCGGTCAGCGACGACGACGCGCAGGCCCTCGCGGCTCAAGGAGAGCCGCCGTCCGAGAGCGCCTGTTGGGCCGGATTGTCGATCCGCCTGGGAGGCTATGCGGTCCTGGGCGGCACTCCGTCAGGACTGGAGGCCATGAGTGAAAAGCTGCCCCCGGTCACCCGCAACGGCCGCCAATTCCCCCTTCAGCTCGCCTACCACAGCGCCTTCCACACCCCCCTGATGGAGCCTCTCTCCCGCTTCGCCCGGCGAAAACTCAACGACCTGGAGTGGCATCAGCCCCACACCCCCGCCATCGACGGGCGGGGCGCTCAGTGGAAGCCTATGCAGACCTTGGCCGAGGCCCTCTCCCTCTACACCCTGGAGGAACAAGTGCTTCGCCCCTTCGATTTCAGCGCCGCCGTGCGGGTGGCGGCCCTGGAATACAATCCCGACCATTTCGTGCTGCTGGGCCCGGGAGAATCGCTGGGCGGAGCCTTGGCCCAAGTCCTCATCGCCGAAGGCTGGCGCGGCCTGAGCGACCGTGAGAGCTTTCAGAAGGCCCAGCGAAGCGGCCAGCCGCCGTTGATCTCGCTGAATCGCCTAAATCAAGCGGCTTCAATCATTTAGCGCCCTTCCGCCGTCAAGGTTAAAAGCGATGTTAGAATGAGGCCGTTTGCAATTCAAAGGAGAAGCATGAGCGAGAATATCGAATACAGCGTGGAACTCAAAGAAGACCAATATGAATGGCTGCGGGAGATGACCGAAGAGCACGGCCTCATCGACGAATCGAAGGCGGTACGTTGCCTGATCGACTTCGCCCGCGAGAAAAGCGACCTGGAGTCGGACATTTTTGAAGAGATCCGCTGCATGAACTGCTGAGAGCATGGGACGTCCACGCAAAAAGGGCCGCTTGACCCTGTTGCTCCTGCTCTTAGCGGCCCTTACCCTGACAGTCTTGGTGATCGTCTTCAGGGACGAGATATTTCCGGAGTACTCGCCGGCCCAGCGGGGTGCGCGTCTGATGGAGGAGGCCGGCTGCTGGTCCTGCCACAATCCCGCCTCCTCGGGAGCGTTCAATCCGGCCAAGGATGATTCCGCCCAGGAGTATTCGAGCATCCCCTCTCTCTTCAGCCAACGCATGTCGATCGCCGAGATGCGCCAATGGATCGCCGACGGCATCACCGACGAAAAGGAGCACTCCCAGGTCTACATGGCCTCGCGCCAGCAAGAGGCGCTGAAGATGCCGGCCTACAAACATCACCTCTCGGTCGAGCAGATCGACGACATCATCGCCTATCTGGCCCTTGAACAATATCGCTATGAAGTCGACCAGGCCCTGCGCCAAGGCTCCGACTACCCGCTGACGCCAGGGGAGGCTCTAGCCCATCGGATGGCCTGCTACTCCTGCCATGGAGCGTTGGGTCAGGGCGGCATCGGCAACCTCGATTCGCTCAAAGGTTACATCCCCGGTTTTTTCGGGGACGACTTCGACGCCCTCACCGGCGCAGGCGAACGAACTCAAGTGCTGGAGTGGATTCGCGACGGCGCCTCCCAGGCCTTCCTCGATCAGGGCTTCCTGGGCTTCAGCCCCGGCCGCTACTTTCAGCAGCGGCAGGCCATCGACATGCCGGCCTACGCCGATCACATGAGCGAAGAAGATCTGCAAGCTCTGACCGATCATGTGCTGGAACTGCGCGCCCTGGGTCCCCTCACCGCCCGCCAGTTCTTGCGGGAGAAGCCCCTGGGCCGGACCGACGCCGCAGACCCGGCCGAGGGCGAGGAGCCGGTCCGAACGGACGATCTCACCTCGGCGCGAAACTCTGATGCCGATTATTCCCTCTTTTACCAGGTGCGTCCCATTTTGAGGCGTTGTCTCAACTGTCACGGGCCCGGCGAGCAGAAGAGCGAATTCCGCATGGATACGCGTGAGCGGATGCTGGCAGGCGGCGAAATCGCCGAGTTCATGGAGCGGAAAGCCGTGGTGCCCGGAGACCCCGACGCCAGCATGCTGGTTACTTTTATCGAGGCCGACGAAGAGGATCCCTATAACGAAATCTATCCCATGCCGCCCAAGGGTGATCCGCTGACTCCCGGCGAGATCGAGTTGATCAGACGTTGGATCCGCGAGAACATCCCCTGGCCGCCGGGAGAAGAACTTCTTCCCCCCGAGGAAGAGGAAAATTGAGTTTACGTCCACCCCAATAAGCCCCTGAACGGAGTCGAACAGATGAGCAGAATCCTTCTCGCACTTTCGTTGCTGATAAGCGCTTCCCTTCCTGCTGCGGCCGCTCCTCAAGATGAGGAAAAGCCCGAGATCGTGCAGCGAATGGAGAACATGAACGACATTCTGCGCCAGATTCGTCGTCAATCCCGCGACGCGGCCAACAAGGCTTCGGTGCTGGAGTTGATCAAGGAGTTCCGCCTTCATGCCTTGGCCGCCCAGAAGGAAAAACCGCTGAAAACAGCCGACCTGCCCGAGGAGGAACGTGAAGCCTTCGTCGCCGAATTCCGCCAGACCATCGACAAGATGCTGAGCACCTTGGACGAGTTCCAGGCGGCGGTGGAAGCAGGCGATAGCGAGCAGGCCGGCCAACTGTTAAGGCGTCTCTTCGAGTGGAAAAAAGAAGGCCACTCCCAGTTCCGCGTCCAAGACGAGGATCCGAGTTAAGGCTCGATCTCTCTCTTGGTAGTTGGTCCTAGGAAATTGGTGGTTGGGCAAGGGCCACTAGGTGGCCAACAAGTTCACACACGGGTCAAGTTTCAGCGACCGCGGTGAATGCTCAATTGCGCTCGACGGTATGAGGTCGCTCGCTACCCCTAGGCTGGAGCCGCCGCCTCCATACGGTCGGGGTCGTAGGCCAGCACGGGAGCCAGCCAGCGCTCGGTTTCTTCCAGCGGCATGCCCTTGCGGCGCGCGTAGTCGACGACCTGGTCGCGCCCGATCTTGCCCAAGTTGAAGTAGGCCGAATCGGGATGGGAGAAATAGATGCCGCACACCGAGGCCGCCGGCATCATGGCGCAACTCTCGGTCAGCACGATTCCCAATTTGTCCTCAACGTCGAGCAACTGGAAGAGGGTGCGTTTCTCGGTGTGATCGGGTTGGGCCGGATATCCCGGAGCTGGACGGATGCCTTGATACTTTTCGGCGATGAGGGCTTGAATGTCCAGCTCTTCCTGGGCGGCGTATCCCCAGGCCTCGCGCCGCACCTTCTGGTGCAGATACTCGGCGAAAGCTTCGGCCAGACGGTCGGCCAGGGCCTTGAGCAGAATGGCGTTGTAATCGTCGTGCTCTTCCTCGAACCGGCGGGCCAGCTCGGCCACGCCATCTCCTGCAGTGACGGCGAACAGCCCCAGGTGGTCGTGCAGTCCGCTCTCGCGGCTGGCCACATAATCGGCCAGAGCCCGATTGGGATGGCCGCCCGTTTTCTGGGTCTGCTGGCGCAGTGTATGGAGAACGGCCAGCACCTCCTCGCGCTCTTGATCGGCGTAAACCTCGATGTCGTCCTCCACGCGGGCGGCGGGGAAGAGCCGAAAAGCGCCGTGGGCGCGGATCAGTTTCCCTTCTTGCAGCCTGTCCAGCATGGACTGGGCGTCCTCCAGCAGCTTGCGCGCTTCGCCTCCCATCGAGGGGTGATCGAGAATATCGGGGTACTTTCCAGTCAGCTCCCAGGTCAAGAAGAAGGGAGTCCAGTCGATATAGTTACGCAGTTCGCTCAGCGGGAAGTCGCGCAAGACCTGAAGCCCGCTGTCTCGGGGTGCGGGCAGAGCGCGGTCCCAGTCGACTTGATGACGGTTGCCGCGCGCCTCTTCCAGAGTCAGCAGGCGGGTCGAGTGTCCCCGCTGAGCGTAGCGCTCGCGTAGTCGGGCATAGTCTTGCCGCACCTCCTCCCAGAGAGTTCCGCGCAATTGGGGATCGATGAGCCGGCGCACCACGTCGACGCTGCGCGATGCGTCCAGCACATGCACGACGGGAGCCTTGGGATACCGTTGTTCGATCTTGACGGCGGTGTGGACGCGCGATGTGGTGGCGCCTCCGATGAGCAGGGGCAATTCGAAGTCCTGCCGCTCCATCTCTTTGGCCACGTGCACCATCTCGTCCAGCGAGGGCGTAATGAGCCCGCTCAGTCCGATGATGTCGGCACCGATCTCGCGGGCCTTGGCCAGGATCTTCTCGCTGGGGACCATGACCCCCAGGTCGATCACCTCGAAATTGTTGCAGCGCAAGACCACGGCCACGATGTTCTTGCCGATGTCGTGGACGTCTCCCTTCACCGTGGCCACCAACACCTTGCCCTTGCTGTTGCTCCCCCCGGAAGCCTGCCGCTCTTCTTCGATGAAGGGAATCAGGTAGGCAACGGCTTTCTTCATGACGCGGGCGCTCTTGACCACCTGGGGCAGGAACATTTTGCCTTCGCCGAAAAGGTCTCCCACCACGTTCATCCCATCCATCAGCGGACCCTCGATGACGGCCAGGGGAGAAGGGTATCTGCGGCGGGCTTCCTCGACGTCGTCTTCCACGTGGTCGGCGACGCCCTTGACGAGGGCGTGCTTGAGCCGCTCTTCCACCGGCCGGCCCCGCCAGTCCTGCTCGGCCTTTTCTTCAATTTCGCCTTCCTGCACGGTGCCGGCGAATTCGATCAGCCGCTCGGTGGCGTCGGGACGGCGATTGAGCAGCACGTCCTCCACTTTCTCCAGCAGATCGGGATCGATGTCCTGGTAGACGTCCAGATGAGCCGGATTGACGATGGCCATATCGAGGCCCGATTGCACGGCATGGTAGAGGAAAGCCGAATGCATGGCCCTGCGCACGACATTGTTGCCGCGGAATGAGAAAGAGATGTTGCTGACTCCGCCGCTGACCTTGGCCCAGGGCAGGTTCTCCTTGATCCAGCGGGTGGCACGCAAGAAGTCGACGGCATAGTTGTCGTGCTCGGCGATTCCGGTGGCCACGGTCAGGATGTTGGGGTCGAGAATAATGTCCTGAGGCGGGAATCCCACCTCTTCCACCAGGATCTTGTAGGCACGTGCGCAGACTTCGATGCGCCTCTCGAAGTTGTCGGCCTGACCTTTCTCGTCAAAAGCCATGACCACGACGGCGGCTCCATATTCGAGGGCTTTGCTGGCCTGCTTGCGAAAGGAGTCTTCGCCGTCCTTGAGGCTGATGGAATTGACCACGCTCTTGCCTTGCAGGCATTGCAGCCCGGCTTCCAGCACCGTCCAGCGGGAGGAATCGATCATGACCGGCACCCGCGCGATGTCCGGCTCGGCCGAGAGCAGCAGCAAGAACTTGCGCATGGCCTCCTCGGAATCGAGCATCCCCTCGTCCATGTTGACGTCGATGATCTGGGCCCCGCTTTCCACCTGCTCACGCGCCACCGAGAGGGCCTCTTCGAATTCGCCCTCCATGATGAGGCGCTTGAACTTGGGCGATCCCGCCACATTGGTGCGCTCGCCTACGTTGACCAGGTTGGAGTCGGGGCGGACCACCAGCGGTTCCAATCCGCTCAGCCGCAACAATGGCTCCATCTTGGGCACCTGGCGCGGAGGAAGGCCGCGCACGGCCTCGGCGAAGGCCCGGATATGCTCAGGAGTGGTGCCGCAACAGCCTCCCACCATGTTGACGAAGCCGCTCTCAGCATAGTCGCGCAGATGGCGGGCCATGAACTCCGGACTCTCGTCGTACTCGCCGAACTGGTTGGGAAGTCCCGCGTTGGGATAAAGGCTGGTGTAGGTGTCGGCCACCTGGGAGATCTCTTCAATGTAGGGACGCATCTGCTCCGATCCCAGGGCGCAGTTGAGTCCTACCGCCAGCAGCCGGGGGGCGTGGCGCAGCGAAATCCAGAAGGCCTCAGGCGTTTGTCCCGAGAGCGTGCGTCCGCTGTTGTCGACCACGGTGCCTGAAACCATGACGGGCGTCCGGCGGCCGGTCTCCTGGGCCGCTTGAGCGATGGCTGAAAGCACCGCTTTGCAGTTGAGGGCGTCGAAGACGGTCTCGATGAGCAGCACATCGACTCCGCCTTCCAGCAGCCCCAGAACCTGCTGCAAGTAGGAGTCCTGCATCTGGCGGTAGGTCACGGCCCGGTATCCGGGGTCGTTGACGTCAGGCGAGATGGAGAGGGTGCGGTTGGTGGGGCCGATGGCTCCCGCCACCCAGCGCGGACCCGTGCCTTGGCTGCGGCAGAAGTCCTCCACGGCCTGGCGGGCCAGGCGGGCCCCCTGCAGATTGATCTCGTAGGTCAGATCTCCCGTTTGGTAATCGGCCAGAGAGACGGCCGAAGCGCAGAAGGTGTTGGTCTCGATGAAGTCGGCGCCCGCCTCCAAATAGCGCCTGTGGATGGTTTCGATCAGTTGCGGCTGGGTGAGACAGAGCAGATCGTTGTTGCCCTTCAGATCGCAAGGGTGATCCTTGAAGCGGGATCCCCGATAGTCCTCTTCGGCCAGCTTCTGGTCCTGGATGGCGGTGCCCATGGCGCCGTCCAACAGCAGGATGCGCTCGTGCAGCAGGGATTGTATTTCGCGATGAATCATGGGCTTTCGCTTGAGAACCGCTATTCGACGGTTACGGACTTGGCCAAGTTGCGGGGCTGATCAATCTCGCAGCCGTTTTCGCGGGCGATATAGTAGGCCAGCAATTGGAGCGGAATGGTGGTCATAAAAGGCGTGAAGAGATCGTCGATCTGGGGCACCTCGATGACATCGTCACAGAGTTCGCGCATCTGCCTGTCGCCTTCGGTGACGATTCCCAGAATCGGCCCGCCGCGGGCCTTGATCTCCTGCATGTTGGAGATCATCTTCTCGTAGGAACTGTCTCGCGGGGCGATGCAGATGGTGGGGAAGTCCTGGTCGATCAGGGCGATGGGGCCATGCTTCATTTCGCCGGCGGCATAGCCTTCAGCGTGGCGGTAGGAAATCTCCTTCAGCTTGAGGGCGCCTTCCAGTGCCACCGGGTAGTTGAGTTGCCGGCCCAGGAAAAGGTAATTGGAATAACGACTGTACTTCTGGGCTAATGATTCGATGCGGTCGGCCTGATGGAGGATGCGGTCCATCTTCTCGGGGACGGTGCGGAAGGTCTCGATGAACTGCTTGCCTTCGGTCAGCGACATGCGGTGTCGCCGGCCCAGCATCAGGCAGAGCAGATAAAGCACGGCCACCTGCGAGGTGAAAGCCTTGGTGGAGGCCACCCCGATTTCGGGGCCGGCGTGATTGTAGACGCCGGCCGCCGTTTCACGCGCGATGTTGCTTCCCACGACGTTGACCAGTCCCAACACCAGCACGCCTTTGCGCTTGGCCTCCCGCACGGCGGCCAGGGTGTCGGCCGTCTCGCCCGACTGGCTGATGGCCAGCACGACTGTTCCCGGCTTCAGGTTGAGCCGCCGGTAGCGGAACTCCGAGGCCAGGTCGACGTCGACTCCGATCTCAGTCATGTGCTCGACGATGTAGCGCCCGATCAGCCCGGCATAGAAGGACGTGCCGCAGGAAACGATGATCAGCCGGTCCATGTTGAGGAATCGCTTCAGTACCGGTTCCAGGCCGCCCAGCTTGACCGTTCCCTCGTCTTCGATCAGCCGTCCGCGCATGGCGTTCTGTACCGCCTGAGGCTGCTCGAAGATCTCCTTCAGCATGAAGTGAGGGAAGCCCTGTTTTTCGGCGGCATCGACATCCCAATCGACGGTTTCAGGCATGCGCCTGATGTCGGCGTCGTCGAGGTTGAAGATGTCGTGCTGATCGGGAGTGAGGACAGCGATGTCGTTGTCTTCCAGGTAGACGACTTTCTTGGTGTGGTTGACCAGTGCGGCCACGTCGGAGGCGGCGAAGATCTCCCCCTCGCGCAGACCGATGATGAGGGGACTGCCGCGGCGGGCGACCACCATCTTGCCCGGCTCTTGGCGCGAGATGACGGCTATGCCGAAGGCGCCTCTCACCTGGCGCAAGGCTTGGGTGACGGCTTCGCCCAGGTCGCCCTTGTAGCAGTCGGCGATCAGTTGAGTGAGGACCTCGGTGTCGGTTTCCGATTCGAAATGATAGCCCTTGTCGAGGAGGCGTTCCTTGATCTGCTGATAGTTCTCGATGATCCCGTTGTGGATCAAGAAAATGCGGCCGGAATTGTCGCAGTGAGGATGGGCGTTGATTTCCGAAGGCGCGCCGTGAGTGGCCCAGCGGGTATGGGCGATGCCGCCCCAACTCTTGCAGCGGTGATCGTCGAGTTTGTCTTCCAGCTCGCGGATTTTGCCCAGGGCCCGCACGCGGTCGATAGAGCCGTTGTTGAAGACGGCGATTCCGGCCGAGTCGTAGCCCCGATACTCAAGCCGCCTCAGTCCGTCCAGCAGTATGGGCACTGCCGGACGCTTGCCCATGTAGCAAATGATTCCACACATTGAGAGGTCAGTTTATCAGAAGGGCGGGACGGCTCGGCCCTGAATCGAGGCGTTCCGCCGGTTCCTCAGATCAGTCCCAGTTGCAGTTTGGCGGCCTCGTTCATCTTTTCCATGGTCCAGGGCGGATCCCATATCACTTCGACTTTCGACTCTTCGACGCCCTCCACTTCGGCCACGCGGTTTTCCACCTCGGGAGGGAGGCTGTCGGCCACCGGACACATGGGCGACGTCAGGGTCATCTTGATGTCGACCTTGGCGTCTTTGCTGATGTCGATGTTGTAAATGAGTCCGATGTCGTAGATGTTGACCGGAATCTCGGGATCGTAGATCTCCCGCAAGGCCTCGACCACCTTCTTGTCGAGGTCGCCGGGATGCTCGCTGCGGATCTCCGCTATCGCTTCTTCTTGAGTGGTTTCTTCTTCAGACATCTCGCCCATCCTCTGAGTTTTGGATCGGTACACTATTGGACGGCTCAGGATTCAGTAGTGACCGGTTGGCTTTTCTCCTGCAAGGCGGCCTGCAACGTGTGCCAGGCCAAGCTGGCGCACTTGACGCGCACGGGATACTTCTGCACCCCTTGGAAGACCGCCAGTTTGCCGATGGTGTCGGGATCGGCTTCCCTCTTGCCCGTAACGACCTCGTGGAAGCGGCCGAATAGCTGTCGGGCGTCCTCGACCGTCTTGCCCTTGAGGGCCTCGGTCATCAGAGAAGCCGAGGCGGTGGAAATGGCGCAGCCCGCTCCCTGAAAGCGAATGTCGGCGATGACGCCGTCTTCGATCTCCAGGTAGACCTTGACCTTGTCGCCGCAAAGCGGATTGTGGCCCTCAGCCCGATGGCTGGCGCCTTCCAGCTCTCCGAAGTTGCGGGGGCTCTTGTTGTGGTCGAGGATGACCTCTTGGTAAAGCTCGTCCAGCATCAATTGAAAATCTCCTGCACTCTTCTCACCGCCTGCAAGGCTTTGTCGATCTCTTCGCGGGTATTGTACATCCCCAGCGAGATACGGGCGGTGGCGGGGATGCCGAAACGCTCCATGACAGGCTGGGCGCAATGATGTCCGGTGCGGATGGCGATCCCGTTCTGGTCGAGAATCGTGCCGATGTCGTGGGGGTGGGCGTTATCGAGCAGGAATGAGAACACGCTCGACTTGCTGGAGGCCGTGCCGACCGCCTTCAAGCCCGGAATCTGCCGGGCCTGCCGGGTGGTGTAAGCGAGCAGTTCGGCCTCATAGGCGGCGATGCGTCCGACACCCGCCTCGTTCAGATAGCGCAGAGCCGCGCCCAGCCCGATGGCCCCGGCGATGTTGGGCGTGCCGGCTTCGAACTTGTGAGGAATCTCGTTGTAGGTGGTGCCCTCGAAACTGACCGAGAGAATCATGTCGCCGCCGCCCTGGTAAGGCGGCAGGTCTTCCAGCAGTTCGGCCTTGCCGTAGAGAGCGCCGATACCGGTGGGCGCATAGATCTTGTGCCCTGAAAAGACGTAGAAGTCGGCGTCCAGATCGCCCACGTCGACTTCCAGGTGCTGGACGGCCTGAGCGCCGTCGATCAGCGCCAGGGCACCCTGCTCGTGAGCCATGCGGATCATCTGCTTGACCGGCGAAATGGTCCCCAGCGCGTTGGAGACGTGGGAAAGCGCCACCAGGCGCGTCCGCTCGTTGAGCAACTCGGCATAGGCCTCGACCTCGACCTCCCCGGCGTCGTTGATGGGTATCACCCGCAGGCTGGCTCCGCTGCGCTGGGCCAGCATCTGCCAGGGCACGATGTTGGAATGGTGTTCCAGGTGCGAGATGATGATCTCGTCGCCCTCGCCCAGAGAGCGGCCCAAGCAATGCGCCACCAGGTTGATGCCCTCGGTCGCACCCCTCACGAAAATGATCTCGCGGCTTTCGGCCGCATTCAGATATCGTTGGACCGTGCTCCGCGCTTTTTCGTAAGCATCGGTGGCGCGCTGGCTCAGCTCATGCACCCCTCGGTGAATATTGGCGTTATCGCGCCGATAGTATTCCTCCACCGCCTCGATGACGGCCCGCGGCTTTTGTGTCGAGGCTGCGTTGTCGAGATAGACCAAGGGATGGCCGTTCACCTCCTGATGAAGGATGGGGAAGTCGCGCCGGATGTTCTCGACATCGTAGGCCTGAGGAAATGATTGGGGCTGGGCAGCGGAAGTACCGATGGCGCTCATTGTCTTACTCGGCCTCCCTCACCAGATCGCCGTTGGGCAGCCAGTCGGCCATGTAATCATGCAGACGCTCACGCAAGGGCTTGTAGGTGACGCGGCTGATCACCTCGCTGGCAAAGGCGTAGATCATCAAACCGCGGGCCGCTTCTTCGGGAATCCCGCGGGAACGCAGGTAGAAGAGCCCCTCGTCGTCCAATTGCCCGATGGTGGCCCCATGGGTGCACTTCACGTCGTCGGCGTAAATCTCCAACTGCGGCTTGGTGTTGACCAAGGCGTTGTCGGAGATGAGCAGATTGTCGCTGCTCTGTTTGGAGTCGGTTTTCTGCGCTTTCTGACGAACGATGATGCGTCCGTGAAAGACCCCTCGCGAACTGTCGTCAAGAATGCCTTTGTAAACCTCGCGGCTGTCGCAATTGGGCTGAGCATGCTCCATCACCGTGAAACTGTCCACCAATTGCCTCTCGCGAGTCACGAAAAGCCCGTCCAAGCCGCAATGCGAACCTTCTCCGTCGAGCACGGTGTTGATGTCGTTGCGGACGATGGCCCCGCCGAAGGCCACGAAAAAGTTGCGGTAGTTGCTGCTGCGTCCCTGGTAGACCGCGGTGCGGTTGACGTGAAAGGCCTGCAGGCTCTCAAGATCGATCTTGAAATGGTCGACTACCGAATTGTCGCCCACCACCACTTCGCTGACCACGTTGTTGAAATAGCGGACCTGGCCCAGGGCGCTGTAGTTCTCCACCAGCTTGAACTGACTGTTCTCGCCCACCAGGACCAGGTTATGGGGATGGCAGGCGCCGTCCTGGGCCTTCCCGGTGGTGACGTATAGCACCTGCACCGGCTTTTCCACCACCGTGTTGGGCGCTACTTTGATGAAGGCGCCCTGGCGCAAGAAAGCCAGGTTGAGTGCCGTAAACGGCTTGTCCTGGTATTGGGCGTGACGCCCAAGGTGCTCTTCCAGCCAGTCGGCGTCCTCTTCAAGGGCCCGCGACAGCGTCTTGACGGTCACGCCCTGGGGCATTTGATCCAGGGTCGACAAGTCCTGGCTGAAATGCCCGTTGACAAAGGTCAGCCGGGGGCATTGCAGGTCTCCAAAGGGGATGCGGCTGAGCTCCGAGGCCTGCAGCGGATCGGCCTGCTGGAGGCCGAATTCCGTCCGGGTGAGCGGATTCAGGTTGGTGTACTTCCAGTCCTCGTCGCGCGTGGTCGGGAAACCTTTGTCGCAAAAGTAATTGAAGGCTTCTTTGCGCAACGAGCGCAACTGGATGGGGCCGGCATCGCCCGACTCCCTCTCTAAGGCCGCGAACTGCTCGCGGTAACTGTCGATCTCTCTTTTTACTGCTTCCAACATCGTCAGTCCTCTCTCGTGAAGTGTCCGGTTAGTCCCTTCAGGCCGAAACCGCTGCGGTTTTCTCTTCCAGCCAGGAGTAACCCTTCTCCTCCAGCTCGATGGCCAGTTGCTTGTCTCCGGACTTGGCGATGCGGCCGTCCACGAGGACGTGCACGTAGTCGGGGACGATGTAGTTGAGCAGTCGCTGGTAGTGGGTCACCACCAGAAAAGACCGCTTGGGATCGCGCAACGAATTGACTCCTTCGGCCACCACCTTGAGGGCGTCGATATCAAGGCCCGAGTCGGTTTCGTCGAGAATGGCCAGCTTGGGTTCCAGGACCGACATCTGAAAGATCTCGTTGCGCTTCTTTTCGCCTCCCGAGAAACCGTCGTTGACAGGACGGTTCATAAGAGTGTCGTCCATCTTGAGCAGCTTCATCTTGCTGCGCACCAGTTTGAGGAACTCCATGGCGTCGATTTCATCTTGGCCGTGGTACTTCAGCTTGGCGTTGAGGGCGGCGCGCAAAAAATAGGTATTGCTGATGCCGGGCAGGGCGACGGGGTACTGGAAGGCCAGAAAGATGCCTTCGCAAGCCCGTTCCTCAGGGTCCATCTCCAACAGGTCCTGACCGAAGTAAAAGACCTGCCCATCGGTGACCTCGTACTCTTCGCGGCCGGCCAGGACGTTGGCCAGGGTGCTTTTGCCCGAGCCGTTGGGACCCATGATGGAGTGGATCTCGCCCTCATTCATCTTCAGGTTGACGCCTTTGAGGATCTCTTTGCCCTCGACCGACACTCTCAAGTTCTTGATTTCCAGCATTTTCTCTATTTCTCCAGATTCCTGATCTATGGACATCGATGCATTGTCAATTCGAAGGGAGGCCTTAGCCGACGCTGCCTTCAAGACTCACATTGAGCAGTTTTTGGGCCTCCACGGCGAATTCCATGGGCAGCTCGCGGAAGACCTCCTTGCAGAAGCCATTGACGATCAAATAGACGGCTTCCTCCTCGGACAGTCCGCGCTGCTGACAGTAGAAGATCTGATCTTCTCCGATCTTCGACGTGGTGGCCTCGTGCTCCATGTGAGCGGTTGAATTCTTGATCTCGATATAGGGAAAGGTATGGGCGCCGCACTGGTCTCCGAGCAGCATGGAGTCGCACTGCGTATAGTTGCGCGCATGCGAGGAACCCTTGTTGATCTTGACCAGACCCCGATAGGTGTTCTGACCGAACCCGGCCGAGATTCCCTTCGACACGACGGTGCTCTTGGTGTTCTTGCCGATGTGGATCATCTTGGTGCCGGTGTCGGCCTGCTGATAACCCTTGGTCAGGGCCACCGAGTAGAACTCGCCGATGGAGTTGTCTCCTTGCAGGATGCAGCTGGGGTACTTCCAGGTTATGGCTGAGCCGGTTTCCACCTGCGTCCAGGAGATTTTGGAGTTCCGTCCGGCGCACTTTCCGCGCTTGGTGACGAAGTTGTAGATGCCGCCCCTGCCGTTCTCGTCTCCGGGATACCAGTTCTGAATGGTGGAGTACTTGATCTCGGCATCGTCCAGCGCCACCAGCTCGACCACCGCGGCGTGAAGCTGATTCTCGTCCCGCATGGGCGCCGTGCAGCCTTCAAGGTAGCTGACGTAGGCCCCCTCGTCGGCCACGATCAGAGTGCGCTCGAACTGGCCCGTGTTCATGGCGTTGATGCGGAAGTAGGTCGACAATTCCATGGGGCAGCGAACACCCTTGGGGACGTAGACGAAGGACCCGTCGGAGAATACGGCCGAATTCAGGGTGGCGAAGAAGTTGTCCGTGATGGGCACCACCGAACCCAGATATTTCTTGACCAGGTCGGGATGCTCTCGAACCGCCTCGCTGAAAGAGCAGAAGATGATGCCCATGTCCTTGAGCTTCTCTTTGAAGGTAGTGGCCACGGAGACGCTGTCGAATACCGCATCCACGGCCACTCCGGCCAACTGCTCTTGCTCCTGCAGAGGAATCCCCAGCTTGTTGTAGGTTTCCAGCAGTTTGGGATCGACCTCGTCCAGGCTCTTGGGCGCATCATCCTTGCCCTTGGGAGCCGAATAGTAAGAGATGGCCTGATAGTCGATGGGAGGGAACTTCAAATTGGCCCAGCGGGGCTCCTTGAATTCGCTCTTTTCAAAGTGCTTGAGAGCTTTGAGGCGCCACTTCAGCATCCATTCCGGCTCCTTCTTCTTGGCTGAAATGAGCCGAACCACGTCTTCGTTCAACCCGGGCTCTACCTGATCGGCTTCGATGTCGGTGTAGAACCCGTACTTGTACTCTCTATCCGCTAGTCTTTGAAGTTCTTCCGTTTCTGTAGACATCGTGTCTCCTTATCTCTACTCTTTTCGTTTCTGCAAAATCTATGACGAGAGCTGGACCGGTCGGTCCGCTATCTGGTGCAATTGCTGCGGACGGGTCATGTCCAGCAAGGTAATGCCCTTCAAGGCTTGGCGAATAAGCCTGTTGATATTCAGCCAATTGACTTGAACCGGGCAATTGTTCTCGTGACGGCACTCCCCGGGGGTTTCGATGCATTCGGTGATGGCCACAGGTCCTTCAATGGCCCGCACCAAGTCGATGAGGGTGATCTCGTCAGCCGGCCGCGCCAGGCTGTAGCCCCCCTTGGCTCCCCGTTGGGAAACCAGCACCTCCTCGCGCGTCAGGACTTTGAGGATCTTGCCCACCATCGGCAAAGGAAGATGGGTCATCTCCGACAATTCCCTCGCGCTCAAGGTCCCCTCGTCATCGGCGTTGACAATGGCCGTCAAAAGGAGAATGCCGTAATCGGTCTGCTTGCTTACCTTCAACATCGATTCTTCTGCTCCGGAATGCGGACGCGAAATCGTACTGTTCCGGTCCTATTAGAGCGCCTAAAAAATAGGACCCAATTGGTCCTAGTTGCCTAATGTAACAATGGAACGGAGTGCTGTCAACCTCAAAATCGAGGCTTGTCCGGGGACGCCCGCGTGTCTCGACGAAAGCGCCGCAAGGCGCGTTCTCAGCGGCTCCCGGTGGTTACTTCCGGCGGATCCGCATAATACCCCGGGCGGGTGCGCAGAGTCACTCCAGGTTTGGTCGGAGACTCGATTTCAATGCGCCGCCAGGTCCCGTCTTTGGCGCTGTTGCTGGGGATGTAGGAAATGAAGTAGAGGTTCTTGATCTCCTCCGCCACCTCTTCGTAGATTTCGCTCAGGTAGGTGGCGGCGGCCGCGCTGAACATGCGGGCGCCGGTGTCATGGGCCAGCTTGCGCAGGAAGGCTTCTGACTTTCGGATGTAGGCATCGGTAAATTCGAGCGGCACCGTGCGATGCTGGGCCAGCGCCTGCGCCCGGGCCCCGATGGCCTGTTGCCGGTATTCATCCAGGAGCGAAACGACGTAAACAGAGGCCTCCGAAGACTGGGCCAGTCGCAGCACCTCTTCCTGACGGTAGTAGCTGTTGCTGTCGACTCCATCGGTCAGGAGGATGATGGCCTTCTTGCCCTCCACGTCTTTAAAGAGGTCATCGAAAGTCAGATAGATGGCGTCGTGAAGCAAGGTCAGCCCTTTGGGCCAAATCGATTTCAGGCTATAGTCCAACTCCTCGAGATCATTCGTCCAGTTTTGGATCAGCTTGACCTGAGAGCTGAAAGTGATGATCGCCACACGGTCCTCTTCGCCCAGCTTGGAAGCGAAATTGTAGGCCGCGCGCTGGATGGAACTCTGGCTGAAGCGGGTTGAGCCGCTGGCATCGATCAGCAACGCCACGTGGGCCGGCGCGAGTTCTTGGGCGAAGTTGCGGATCTCCTGCTCGACCCCGTCTTCGTAAATCCTCACATCCTCAGCCGTCAGGTCGTCGACGAAGCCTCCTCCGTGGGCACGGGCGCTGACGGCCAGAAAGACTTGGTCCACCCGTACGTCGATGCGGAATCCCTGGTCCGCGGGAATCGGCTCCTGGGTCTGCTGCTCGGGTTCATCCTGGGCCAGCGGAAAAGAACCCATCCAGAGGACCGCGGCCAAAAAGAAATGTAGGCGTTTCACGCTTTCCAGTATAGCAAGGGCCCGCCCTCATCGGGGAGAAGCGGAGGGTGTGCCCGCCATGGTCCAGACGGCAAATGGCGGGTGGCTTACAATCAAGGCGATGCTTGGGGTGGTGTTGACGCTGGCGCTGATGGCGCTGCAGGCGGGACTGATGACGCTGTGGCCCTTCCGGCCGCAGCTTCCCTGGTTCCTGGGCGGCCTGGCAGTCTTTTACCTGCTGGCCGCGGCAGCCTGGCTGCTGTTGCGCCGCGGACGGCTGACTCTGCCTTGGCTGCTGGTCACGGCGCTGCTGCTGCGCGCGCTCTGGATCCCCGCCTCTCCCGGCCTCTCAGAGGACGTCTACCGCTACCTGTGGGACGGAGCCTTGACCGCTCACGGCGAGAATCCCTATCTGCGGGCGCCTCAAGAGCGCCTCGATTTCCAATCCCGCTATCCCGATCTCTACCAGCGCATGGCCCATACCGACCGCACCTCCATCTACCCCCCGGTGGCCCAGTTCCTCTTTCTCCTCAACCACCTCTTGTGGGGACCCTCTGTGATCGGATGGAAGTGTCTCCTCTTGCTCTTCGAGGCAATGATGGCGGCACTGTGGTGGAAAGCCGGTTTCAGGCGGGCCCAGGACTGGGCGCTTTGGCTGCTCAATCCGCTGGTGCTGCTGGAATTCTATTCCTCGGGCCACCTCGATCTGGTGACGGCCGCGATGTGGGTAGGCGCAATCCTGTGGCTGCCGGCTGCGGCCCCCGACCGAGGGGGATGGCGGGCCGCCCTTTCCCCCTTGCTCTTGGGGATGGCTTCGCTGACCAAGCTGATGCCGCTGATGACGGCGCCCTTCTTCTGGCTGAGAATGAAGGGCTGGAGAGCCTCCATCCGTTCTTTGCTTTGGCTGGCCGGCGGTTTCGCGCTTCCGGCGGGTCTCTACTTCGCCTGGCAGGGAGATCTGGCCGAGTCGTGGGGCGCTTTTCTGGAAGTGTCCCGCACCTATCACCAGAAGTGGCGCTTCAACTCCCCCTTCTTCTTGATTTACGAAGCGCGCCGGCCGGAGGTCCTGGCTATGGCCGGGAGGATCTTCGCTCTCGCCTGGGCGGTCCTGCTGGCCTATGCCTTCTTCCTTGCCAGGCGAGGGGACGGCAGCCGAGCCGGAACAGTGCAAACGGCTTCCGCCCTCTACTTCCTGCTCATGTTCTTCTACGCCTGCTCCTACACCGTTCACCCCTGGTATACCACCTGGGCCATCGCGCTTTATCCGCTGATCGGTCTGCGCTACTGGGCTGGGCTGTGGCTCGGGGCGGCGTCCTTCTTGAGCTACAGCGGATACTGGTTTGCCTATCCTCAGGTGGAAGAGCGGGCTTGGGTTCTGTGGCTGGAGTACTTCCCCTTTTACACGTTGCTGGTTTTTGATCTGTGGAAGTGGGTCAAGAGCCGGCCTCGTCCTTCAACGGTTCCTTCCGCTTCTCGATGAGGCGTATCTCCCCGATGCGCATATCCTTGTCCACGGCTTTGCACATGTCGTAGAGGGTCAGCGCTGCCACGGTCACGGCGGTCAAGGCCTCCATTTCCACGCCAGTCCCACGTCGGCAGGAAACGGTGGAGCGGATCTTCCAGGACCGTTCCAGCAACTCGATCTCGACGTCGGCAAAATCGAGATGGAGGTCATGGCAGAGCGGTATCAGGCTGCTGGTCCTCTTGGCGGCCTGGATGCCGGCGATGCGGGCCACTTCGAAGGGATCGCCCTTGGGCAGCCGGCGGCTACGAATCTGCTCTGCGGTTTCCGGCTGGATATGCAGGAACCCCTCGGCTACCGCCGTCCGAGCCATGCGTGGCTTGCGGCTGATGTCGACCATGCGGGCCCGGCCTTCCTCATCGATGTGGCTGAACGAACTCATGCGATCACCTCAATTCCCCGCGTGGTCGGGAAGCAGCCAAACTTCAGCCTGCCCGTGTTCGGGGATGTGCTCGGTGGCGGGCGGAATCAAGAGCAGCGAGTCGGCGCAGGAAAAGGCGGTGATGTCAGCCGAACCGCGCGTCTCGATGGGCTCGATCATCCATTTTCCGTCCTGCCGGCGGGTTCGGGCGGGCTTGAAGAAGAGACGACCGGGAGCTTGGGCAACCTCCTCGGTCAACCTGCCCCGGATTGCCGGCAGTTGGGCTGACGCCAGCCCCATCCACCTGGCCAGGGCCGGGCGGACTAAGACCTCGAAGGTGACGAAGGCCGACACCGGATTGCCGGGCAGACCGAAAATCATATTGCCGCGGGGATGGCGAGCTGCCAGGAAGGGTTTGCCGGGCTTGATGGCGACCTTGTGAAAGAGCACTTCCATGCCCGTTTGGCCCAACACCTGGTGGACAAAGTCGAATTCCCCGGCGGAGACCCCTCCCGAGAAGATGGCGACGTCAAAGTCGAGGGCCCGATGGAAGGCCGCCTCCACTTCTGCTGGAGTATCCCCGACCACCTCTTGCAAGGAAGGCTGCAATCCCATGCGGGCGCACTGCGCCGCCAGCATCCAGAGGTTGGAGTTGCGGATCTGTCCCGGCTCAAGCCGCGACTCGACTGGCACCAGCTCGTCTCCGGTGGTGAAGATGGCGACTTCCGGCGGACGGTAAACGCTGGGCCGGCTGACCCCGAAGGTCGCCAAGACGGCGATTTCGGCTGGCCCCAGGCGCCTCCCGGCTTTGAGGACCACTTGGCCCCGGCGCACTTCGCTTCCCTGCGGTCCTACGTTGAGCCCTGCCGCTACCGCTTCTTCGATCTCCACCTCTGAAGACGAGATGCGGCGCGTCTTTTCGACCATTTGGACGGCGTCGGCTCCTTTCACCAAAGGGGCGCCGGTCATGATCTGGACGGCTTGCCCCGATTCGATTTCGAGTTCTTTCTCCACCTTGCCGGCTGCCCTGGTTCCGATCACCTGCAAACGGCGCGGCAGCGAGTCGAGATCGGCGCTGCGCAGGGCATAGCCGTCCATGAACGATTTGTCGAAGGGAGGCACGTCGTGGTCGGCGCGGATGTCCTCAGCCAAGGCTCTTCCGCAGACATCCGTCAGGTCCATCCGGGCCGCCTTCGGTGACGGTACGGCTGCCAGCAGTCGGTCGAGCGCTTCTGGGAAGGACAACAGCATGAGGCAAGCATAGCAACTCTTGCAAACGGGAAGCGAATGGAAGGCGCGTCCGGTACGTAGGGATGTGATTAGAGTTAAGGTATTTTGAATCGAGTGGTTGCCGCGGGGCCTGGCTGGCGTCACAATGACTGGGACTATCAGGCCGGGAGGAGGACCGGGACCGCGGCCATGAAAATAGGACAGGGAAGTTAGATGAAGAAACTGATCTTCTTGTTGGTGGCCGTCGTGGCCCTGGTTTGGGCTGCGGGCATCATCTATTACCTCACGGCGGACCGCGGAGAAGGCGTTCGGGTCGAGAGCGAAGTTGTGGAGCGGAGCGAAGAGCTGGTCGCCAAGGTAACGGCCACCGGAGAGATTCGCCCTAAAGAGTACGTCGAACTGCAATCCGAGATCACCGGCATTATCACGGCGCTCTACGTCAGAGAAGGAGACCGGGTGGCCAAGGGCGACCTGCTGCTCAAAATCAATCCCAAGCAGTTGGAACTGGCTACCGTGGCCGAGCAGGCCAGCTATGAGATAGCCGAGGCCGACTCCGAGAATCAGCAGGCTCAGGTGCGCGTCCAGGAAAGCATGGTGGAACGCGACGAAGCCGGCGTCCGCAAGGCCGAAGCTGAGGCGGAGAGGGCTCGTCAGGCCTACGATATCGCTCAGAGGGCTTTTCAGCGCAAGCAGCAGATGCACGAGGACAGGCTGATTTCGCGCGAGATCTACGACCAGGCCAAGAACGAGCTGGTCAACGCCGAGACGGCCCTTACTTCGGCTGAACTCTCGCTGGGTCAGGCAAAGGCCCAGCTCAATGTCAGCAAGCTGGCACTGGAACAAGAGAGAGTCCGCTACCAGAATGCCCTCAAACGGGTCCGCCAGAGCAAGGCCAATTTGGAACGTCAGCAGGACGAATTCTCCAAGACCACCATCCGCTCTCCGCTGAGCGGTGTCATCACCCAAATGAACGTCGAGATCGGCGAGCGGGCTGTTCCCGGCACGCTCAACAATCCCGCCGCTACACTGATGGTGATCGCTGACCTGTCGGTGATCGAGGCCGAGGTGGAGGTGGACGAAACCGACATCGTCAACGTCGAGCTGGGCCAAACCGCCGAGGTCCTGGTCGACGCGCTCCCTGACGCGCCTCTCGAGGGGCGCGTCACGGAAGTCGGGAGTTCGGCTATCCAGAGCGGCGGTCAAGAGGCCAAGGACTTTCGAGTCATCGTGCAGTTGACCGACCCTCCGGCCAGCCTGCGGCCGGGGCTCAGTTGCACAGCCGAGATCACGACGGCGGTGCGCCGCGACGTCCTTACCATTCCCATTCAAGCCCTGACGCTGCGGGAAATCGAGAATAAGGACGAGGCATCCGGAAGCGACGGCGATGCAGACATTTCGCTTGCCGGGAGTACTTCGGCGTCTAAGAGCAACAAGTCCGAAAAGAAAAAGATCGACCGCGAAGGCGTCTTCCGCATCGAAGAGAACAAAGCCGTGTTCGTTCCCGTCGCCACCGGCATCACGGGAGAGATCAGAATCGAGGTTCTTTCCGGATTGCAGGAGGGTGATAGGATCGTGACCGGCAGCTATCGCGCCCTTCGCAACCTGGAGAGCGGCGACCCAGTACGGATCGAAGATGATGATGAAAGCGAGGAGTAGCTCGTGCCCCTGATCAGCACTAAGAATCTCTGGAAGACCTACGTGATGGGTTCAGAGCAGATTCACGCCCTCCACGACGTAACCTTCGACATCGAAAAGAACGAATACGTCGGCATCATGGGTCCCTCGGGATCGGGCAAGTCGACCTTGATGAACCTGATCGGCTGCCTCGATACGCCCAGCCAGGGCGAGTACTATCTCAATGGCAAGCTGGTCAGCGAGATGCACGACGATGAGCTGGCGCGCATCCGCAACAAGGAGATTGGTTTCGTCTTTCAAACCTTCAATCTTCTGGCCCGGGCTACGGCGCTTCACAACGTCGAACTGCCGCTGATCTATTCGGGTATTCCTTCCAGCAAACGCCGCCAACAAGCCCTGGAAGCCCTGACGCAGGTGGAACTGGCTGACCGGGTCGATCACAAACCCAACGAGCTCTCGGGGGGCCAGCGCCAGCGCGTGGCCGTCGCCCGCGCCCTCGTCAACAATCCTTCCATCATCCTGGCCGACGAGCCCACGGGTAATCTCGATTCCCGCACCGGACTCGAGATCATGGGTCTTTTCGACCGCCTTCACCGGGCCGGCCACACCATCGTGCTCGTCACCCACGAGCAGGACATCGCCCATTTCGCCAGGCGCATCATCTACCTTCGCGATGGACAGATCGAGAGAGATGAGAAGGTGCCGGAGAACAAGCGCGCTGAAGCGGCGGCGGCCCTGACTGGATAGCCTTTCTGCCTCACCCCGCCTCTACTTTTCCAATACCAGTCGGGCCAGACGCCGCGTGTACGGGTGCTGGGGCGCACCAAACAAGTCCTGGGACGGCAGCGTCTCGACCAGGCGGCCCTGATAGAGAACGGCGATGCGGTCGCAATAGCGGGCCGCCGCCGCCAAATCATGAGTGACCATCAGCATGGCCAAGTCCCGGCTGCGCTGAGCCGAGCGCAGCAATTCCAGGATCTGCACTCTGAGAGAAGCATCCAACGCCGAGGTGGGCTCGTCGGCGATCAGGATCTCCGGATCGGTTGCCAGGGCTCGGGCAATGGCTACCCTCTGCCGCTGTCCAGCCGAGAGCTGGGAAGGCTTGCGGTCAAGGACACCGGGAGGCAGGGACACCGCTGGCAAGAGATCTCGGACCCTTTTCATCGATTCCTCGGCTGCCAGATGGCGGCTTGCGACCCGAAGCGGTTCCAGAATGAGGCTGGTCACCGTCATTAGAGGATTGAGCGAAGCCAGGGGGTCCTGAAAGATGGCCTGCACTTTTCCCGGGCCGCCCCGAGAGAAAACGATCTCTCCGGAGTCGGGCTCGTTTATTCCCAGCAGACAGCGGGCCAGCGATGTTTTGCCTGATCCTGATTCGCCCACCAATCCCAGCGACTCGCCTTTGTGAAGCTGGAAGGAGACGCCGCGTAGCACCTGTTTGTCCTCATCCCGCCCCGGCGAAAGGGCGGCTTTATGGCGGTAGGAAAGGCAGACGTCGCGGACGGTCAGGACGGCGCTCAAGTTGTTTCCTCGCGGGTTGACGGTGATCGGTGGAAGCAGCGCACAGAATGATCGCTTGCAATCACTTCCACGCCCGGGCTGCCTTGGCTGCACTCCTCGCCGGCCTCGGGGCAACGGGGATGAAAGACGCATCCCTGGGGACGGGCGCCGGGTTCCGGCGGCTCTCCGCTTATGGCCAGCGGCGTTTCGCCTGGAAGAAGGCGGGCCGCCAACAGGGCTTGCGTATAGGGATGGCTGGGATTGCTCTTGATCTCCTCAAGGCTTCCCTGCTCCATGATCTCGCCGCCATAGAGTACGGTGATCCGGTGAGCGACCCGGAAGAGCATCTCCAGATCGTGAGTGATGAAGAGGATGGTGAGTCCGCTGCGCTCGTTCAGATCAGCCAAAAGGCGGGCCACCCGCACCGAGGCAACCACATCCAGCGAGGAGGTGGGTTCATCGGCCAGCAAAAGGCGCGGACGCAAGGCCAGAGCCATGGCGATGAGAACGCGTTGGGCCATGCCGACCGACAACTCATGAGCATAGGAACGCAGGATCTCGTTTCCCTCCTCCAGCCCCACCTGAGCCAGGGACTGAATCGCTTGCTCCCTGGCCTGAGAGGCGGTGACGGACTGGTGGGCCCGCAAGGTCTCGACAAACTGAGACCCGACCTTTTGGTGAGGATTGAGGGCGGAGGCCGCGTCCTGGGGGACATAGGCGATGGTAGCGCCCCGCAGGTGGCGCATCTCCTTCTCGGGCAGGAGGCATAGGTCGAGGCCCCCGAACAAGATCTCGCCGCGGGCTCGGCGGCAAGGTGGAGACAGCAAGCGCATAAGCGCCCGGGCCAGGGTGGTCTTGCCGCTGCCGGACTCCCCCACCAAACCGTGAATTTCGCCTTCCAGAATGGACAGGTCGATGGCGCGCAGGATTTCGGCCTGATGCGGCCTGGCGCGGATAACGATATCCAGACCGCGAACGGCGAGCAGAGGCGAGGTCATGGTTAAAAGACCACGGTTTCTTGGTACTCGCCGAAAACATCGCGCATGGCGTCGGCAATTTCGCCTACGCTGGCCAAGGCTTTGACAGCCTCGAGGATCGGCGGCATCAAATTGGAATCTTCCCGGGCGGCCTTGCGGACGGCCTCCAGGGCTTTTTGAGTGCGGTCGTTGTCGCGCTTGTCCTTGAGCGACTGCAGGCGGGCGCGCTGGCGGAGTTCCACCTCGGGGTCAATCTTCAGCGCCTCGATGGCCGTCTCCGCCCCTTCCTTGAAGTCATTGACTCCGACAACG
Organism: Acidobacteriota bacterium; assembly: GCA_035471785.1. Classification (NCBI taxonomy): domain Bacteria; kingdom Pseudomonadati; phylum Acidobacteriota; species Acidobacteriota bacterium. Next base: position 76,874 of record DATIPQ010000098.1, on the reverse strand, counting down.
ATGCGCGATTTCTCTTCCAGGCCGCGCTGATAGTCGTAAGCGGCCTTCTGAATCTCCCGCTGCACATAGCCGCTCTCGATGGCCCGCAACATCCCGCCCATTTCGCGGATGCGCTGCATGTAGGCCTGCGCCTCGTCTTCGAGCCGGCTGGTGAGAGATTCGACCAGCCAGCTTCCTCCAAGCGGGTCGGCCGTCTCGGCCACTCCGCTTTCGTGGGCGATGACCTGCTGCGTTCTCAGGGCCAGGCGCGCCGCCGAATCGGTGGGGAGGCCGAGCGCCTCGTCCTTGGAGTTGGTATGCAGCGACTGAGTCCCTCCCAGCACCGCCGAAAGCGCTTGCAGGGCCACGCGGACGACATTGGTGTCGGGCTGCTGGGCCGTCAGCGTGCTGCCGGCGGTCTGGGTATGGAAGCGCAGCATCCAGGACTTGGGATTCTCGGCCTTGAAACGCTCCTTCATCAGCGTGGCCCACATGCGTCGGGCGGCACGATACTTGGCCACTTCCTCGAAGAAGTCATTGTGGGCGTTGAAGAAAAAGGAAATGCGGGGCGCGAAGTCGTCCACCGAGAGGCCTTCGGCGATAGCCGCTTCCACGTAAGTTTCACCGTCGGCCAAGGTGAATGCCAACTCCTGGGCCGCCGTGGAGCCGGCCTCGCGAATATGGTATCCGCTAATGGAGATGGTGTTCCAGCGCGGCACCTGCTGATGACAAAAGGCGAAGATATCGGTGATGATTCTCAGCGAGGGCTGAGGAGGATAGATATAGGTTCCGCGGGCAATGTATTCCTTGAGGATGTCGTTCTGAATGGTGCCCCGCAGTTGCTCCCAAGGCACACCTTGTTCGTCGGCTACGGCCAGGTAGAGAGCCAGCAGGATGGAGGCCGTAGCATTGATTGTCATGGAGGTGGAGACGCGCTCCAGCGGGATGCCGTCGAAGAGTCTCCGCATGTCCTCCAGGCTGTCGATGGCCACCCCCACCTTTCCCACCTCGCCTTCGGCCAGCTCGTGGGTGGAGTCAATTCCGATTTGAGTCGGAAGGTCGAAGGCTACGGACAGACCTGTCGTTCCCTGAGAGAGCAGGTAGCGGTAGCGGCGGTTGGACTCCTCGGCGCTGGCATAGCCGGCGTACTGCCGCATGGTCCAGAGACGGCCGCGATACATGGTGGGATAGATTCCGCGCGTGAATGGGTACTTGCCGGGATCATTGAGCCGCTGGGCATAGTCGTCCGCAGCCGTGTCATCCGGCTTGTAAACGGCTTTCTTGGAAGATTCGGAAGGAATTTTTGCGGAGTCTTTTGGAGGTGCCGGAACCATTGTTTTTCCTCGCGGGAGTTGCTATACTTCTTTCGGCTTCGGATGACATTGACGGAGCAGCAAACTCCTTCTGGCGGCAAGAACGGATGGTAGCAAAGCAAGGATACTCGGGCAAATGAACGACGACCATCTCAAGGAATATCGGCGCAAGCTTGAGAAGGCCATCAACGAGGCTCTAACCGAGTCGCCCGCCATCAATTCCATCATCCACGAGATCCAGGATACAGGTTACGACGTTTTCTTGATTGTCGAGGCCACGGTGGGCTTCAACGAGCAGAACGAAGATGGTGAAGAAAGCCCCAAGCCCAAGCCGGGCAGGTCTTCCAAAGTCAAGCTCGAACTCACCTCCCAGGACGAGCGCTTCCTGCGCCAACTCAAGATCTCTCCCGAGTGAGAGCCTCTTTCCCGCAACAAAGTCACTACGGTACGACTTCAATCAGGATCTCGTCGCGCTTCTCCACGACTTCGCCCACTATGGCGGCCTCTTGGTTCTGCCCGGCGAGGTCGGCGACGAGTTTCTCCGCGTCAGCCGGCGGCAGGCTGAAAAGGAGTCCCCCCGAGGTCTGCGGATCGAGAAGGATCTGTTGCACAATGAGGGTTGTGGAATGCCACTCGACTCGATCCCCCAGATAAGCCCTGTTGGACTCGATTCCTCCCGGCAACATGCCCGTTTGGGCTAGATCCCGCGTGCCTGCAATGAGGGGAACCTGAGAGGCCCGCAGGCGCAATCGGGCGCCGGAGGCCTGGGCCATTTCTAGGGCGTGGCCGAGGAGTCCAAAGCCGGTAATATCGGTGGCGGAATGAACGGAATAGGAGGCCGCGGCCCGGGCAGCGACATCATTGAGCCTGAGCATCACCTCCAGAGCGGCTTCCAGCACGGGTGGAGGCGTCTTCTCGAACTTCACCCCGGTCGTGATGATGCCGGTGCCCAGCGGTTTGGTCAGCACCAGCGCGTCCCCGGCCTGGGCCGCCGCGTTGGTCCAGCAGGCGTGGGGAGAGACCACGCCGGTCACGCAGTAGCCGAACTTGATCTCAGGGTCCTGGACGGAATGGCCCCCTATGACGGGAACGCGGGCCTCGGCCAGCTTGGCGCTGCCTCCCGCCATTATCTCCCCTAGGATGCCGGTGTCCAGCCCCGACTTGGGAAAGCCCACGACGGAAAGGGCGAAGCGCGGCTCTCCGCCCATGGCGTAGACGTCGCTGAGAGCGTTGGCGGCGGCGATCTGACCATATTGAAAGGGGTCGTCGACCACCGGGGTGAAGAAGTCCACGGTTTGCACCAGTGCCAGTTCGTCGGACAGACGATACACTCCCCCGTCATCCGCAGTCTGGTACCCGACGAGGACGGCCGGGTCATTCCATCCCTGCAGATTGCTCAGGACTGTCTTCAGCACCTCCGGTGCCAGCTTAGACGCTCAACCGGCGCAGGACACCAGTTCAGTCAGTCTCTTCCGCTTATCGGTCATGCTGGGCATTATAGACGAGAGGCCGGAAGCGGCGTGGTTGAAGGGAGAGATAGCCTCTCGCGTTATAATGGCCTTTCTCATGAGCAGACGGCATTATGACGTGGTAGTGATCGGCGGCGGCCATGCGGGCTGCGAAGCGGCCGCGGCGGCCGCGGCGGTCGGGGCCTCCACGGCGCTGGTGACCATCAACCTGGACATGATCGGTCAAATGTCTTGCAATCCCGCAATCGGGGGCATTGCCAAGGGTCACCTGGTGCGCGAAATCGATGCCTTGGGCGGCATCATGGGTCGCCAGGCCGATCTGACCGCCATTCAGTTCCGCCTCCTCAACCGCAGCCGCGGGCCTGCCGTTCAAGCCCCTCGCTGCCAGAGCGACAAGGAACGCTACCGCCTGCGCATGCAGGAACTGCTCTCCACCATGCCCGGCTTGGACCTGCTGGGGGGTGAAGTGACCGCCATTGTGCGCCGGGGAGGGCGTGTGGCCGGCATCGAGATGGCGGGCGGAGAAGAGATCTCCTGCCGGACGGCGATTCTGACCACCGGCACCTTCCTCAACGGAGTCTGCCACGTGGGCGGCGAGCGTTTTCGGGCCGGGCGCTCCGGCGAACGGGCGGCGGTCAAGTTGGCCGACTCGGTCAGCGGGATCGGCTTCGAAATGGGGCGTCTCAAGACGGGCACTCCCCCGCGTCTTCAGCGTTCCAGCATCGACTTCAGCCGCTTCGAGGCGCAGCCCGGAGACGAGGACCCGACTTTTTTTTCCTTTCGCACCACCGGGCCGGCCCTTCCTCAGGTCGATTGCTGGATCGCCTACACCAATCCGCAGGTGCATGATCTGATTAGCGAGAACAGCCGGCGCAGTCCTCTCTTGGGGGGGACTCTGACGGCCACCGGGCCCCGCTACTGTCCTTCCATCGAGGACAAGATCCGCCGTTTTTCCGACCGTTCTCGGCATCAGCTTTTCCTGGAGCCGGAAGGCCTCGATTCTCCATTGATCTATATCAACGGCTTTTCCACCAGCATGCCGGTCGACGTGCAGAAGCGCATGGTAGCCGCCATCAAGGGATTGGAAGAGGCCGTCGTGGTGCGTCCGGGCTACGCGGTGGAGTACGACTTTGTGCAGCCCCGTCAATTGAAGAGCACTTTGGAAACGCGTCAGGTGGAGGGCCTTTACCTGGCCGGCCAGATCAACGGCACCACGGGATACGAAGAGGCCGCCGCCCAAGGACTGATGGCCGGTCTCAACGCCTCCTTGGCCGTGCAGGACCGCGAACCGCTGGTGCTGGGCCGCCAGGAGAGCTACATCGGCATCCTCATCGACGATTTGGTGACGCGGGGAGTGGACGAGCCTTATCGCATGTTCACCTCGCGTGCCGAGTACCGCCTGCTGCTGCGCATCGACAACGCCGACAGGCGTCTGGCTGAGCACGGCCATCGCGCCGGATTGCTCTCCTCCCGTGAATTGGAGGCGGTCCATCAGAAGCTGAAAAGGATCGACAGGGCCGTAGACTTTCTTGACTCCGCCGGCTTGCAGCGGGATTGTCCCGGATTCGAGGACTTGCGCGGCAGGCTGCAGGCGGAGGCCGGATTGAATCTGGCCCAGCTTTTGCGCCGCCCGCAGTGCCGCCTGGAGGACCTGCGGCCCTTGCTCGACCTGGGCGGCATAGAATTGAGGGGAGACGAGGCCAACGTGGTTGAAACCGAGGTCAAGTACGAGGGCTACATCCGCCGGCAGGAAAGGGATGTGCAGAGAGTCCGCAAGATGGAAACGCGGCGCATTCCGGGCGATTTCGACTATGGCGGCGTGGAGGGCCTTTCAAGCGAGATGAAGGAGCGCTTTGGACGGGTGCGTCCCGAGAGCCTGGGCCAGGCCGCGCGGATCCCGGGCGTTACCCCGGCGGCGGTTTCCATCCTCAACATCCACCTCACCCTGAGCGAGCGGAGCCGGGTTTGACCGGGGAGGAGAAGGCTCGGCTGAAAGGGCTTGAAGAACGCTTCGGCCTGTCCTTGACTCCTCTACAGATCGAGCAGATGGAGACCTACTGGGCCTTGTTGCAGAAATGGAGCCGGAGGATCTCTCTGACCACGGTGGCTTCCTTCGGCGAGCTGATGGAGTTTCATTTCTTCGAGTCCTTCCTGGGTCTGCGGCTGCTCAAGGAGGGCGAGAGAAAGCTCGCCGACATCGGAAGCGGAGCCGGCTTCCCGGGCCTGGGCCTGCAGGTTCTCGATCCTGCCCTCGAGGTCAGCTTGCTGGAGCGGCACCATCGCAAAGCCGTGTTCCTGAAGGAAGCCGTGCGGCGTCTGGGGTTGGGGGGCGAAGTGCATCACCTGCCGGCCGAGGACTTCGTCTGGACGAACGTCGACGCGGCAACGGCAAGGGCCCTCAAGACCTCCGCCCGCGTGGAGGCGGCGCTGGGCGGGGGGAAGATTCCCCTGCTGGCTTTCCACGGGCAGGACGTCCCGGTGAGCGGCGCCGTGAAGTGGCGCGCCGAGACTCGGCTGGCGGTTCCCGGCTCCCATCGGCGCATGATCTCCAGGCTGATTTTCTTCCCCTAGACGGGCTTCCGGGAAGTGTTTCACGTGGAACATCGGCCCCCTCTGTTCCACGTGAAACATTCCCTTCCCTTTCGTGTTATTCTGCCTCGCATGCCGAAGACCATCGCCATCGTCAATCAGAAAGGAGGAGTGGGCAAGACCACCACGGCCATCAATCTGGCCGCCTCCCTGGCGGCAGCCGACCTGCACGTCCTGCTTGTCGACCTCGACCCTCAGGGCAACACCACTTCCGGCTTCGGCATCGACAAGGTCTCCTTGCGGCGGTCGGTCTACAACTGCCTCATCGACCGCCTTCCCGCCGCCGAGGCGGTCTGCGCCACCGAAGTCGACCGCCTCTCCCTGCTGCCTTCCAACCGCGACCTGACCGGCGCCACGCTGGAACTCCTGGAGGAAGAAGAAAGCCAGTTCCGCCTCAGGAAGGTCTTGAGCCCTCTTTGGGGACGCTATGACCTGATCCTCATCGACTGTCCCCCTTCTCTGGGCATTCTCACCGTCAACGCGCTTACGGCCGCTGATTCCCTGCTCATCCCCATTCAATGCGAGTATTTCGCCCTGGAGGGGCTTTCCGACTTGTTGGGCACGTTTCAGCGGGTTCGCGATCACCTCAATCCGGCCTTAAGCATCGAGGGTGTTTTTCTGACCATGTTCGACGACCGTCTCAACCTCTCCACCCAAATCCAGGAAAACATCGCCGGCCACCTGCCCCAACACCTGATGCAGACCGTGATTCCGCGCAATGTCCGCCTGGCCGAGGCTCCCAGCTTCGGCAAACCCATCCTCCTCTACGACCCGCGCTGCCGCGGCGCCCGCTCCTATCTGCAACTGGCCCGCGAGCTGCTGGACCGCATTCAGCTCGAGCCCGCCACCGCCGGCGCCGGCTAAAACCTCCGACAGGAAAGACTCGACCCATGAGCAAACGCAAAGCCCTCGGCAAAGGCCTCGACGCCCTGCTTCCTGCCAAGAGCGCCCAAGAACCTGATTCGCCTCTGCAACAGATCCCCGTGGAGAGAATCAAGCCCAATGCCTTCCAGCCCCGCAACCACTTCTCCGCCGAGGCCTTGGACGAGTTGGCTTCATCGATCACCGAAAAAGGACTCCTCCAGCCCATCGTGGTCCGGCCCCTCGAGGACGGATACGAACTCATCGCAGGCGAACGGCGTTGGAGGGCTTCCCAGCGGGCCGGCCTGCATCGCATCCCGGCCTTGATCCAGGACGTGTCCGACCAATCCATGGTGGAGCTGGCCCTGGTGGAAAACATCCAGCGCGAAGAACTCAGCCCCATCGAGGAAGCCAACGCCTACCAGTTGCTGATTGAGGACTTCGGACTGACCCAGGAGCAGGTGGCTCAGCGCGTCTCCCGCAGCCGCTCCGCCGTGGCCAACATGTTGCGGCTGCTCAAGCTGCCCAAGGCCATCCAGCAAGAAGTTTCAGCCGGCATCCTGAGCATGGGCCATGCCCGCGCCCTTCTTCCCCTGCCCCGCAACCGCCAGTTGGAGCTGGCTAAGCTCATCCGCAAGAAGGGCTTGAGCGTGCGCGACGTGGAGCGCCGGGTGCAAAAGCTCCTGCAACCCTCCCAGCAAAAGGCGCCCGCCGGCAAGGACCCCAATATCCGGGCCGCCGAGGAAACTCTGGAAGATCACTGGCAAACCAAGGTGGAGATCCACGGCCGGGGCAAATCCGGACATATCCGTCTCCACTATCACAGCGAAGAAGATCTCAACCGGCTCTACTCGCGCCTGATGGGGAAAAGCGAATAGCCAGGGCCTCACCCGCCTGGCCCCTACTTGCCGATGCAGAACGTGGAAAAGATCTCGCCCAGGATCTCCTCCACCGTCACCTCGCCCGTCAGCCTGCCCAGGGCCTCCAAGGCCCGGCGCAGGTCATAGAGGGCAAATTCCTCGCTCAAGCCTGAACGATATCCCTGCAAGCCCTCCAAGAGGGCCTCCCGGCACTCGCGCACGCAGCCTTGCTGGCGCACATTGGTCAGCAACGCCGCCTCCCCGCCCGCCGCCACTTCCTCTCCCCCGGCCAAGCGCCACAATTCCTGCCGCAGCCGGTCCACCCCTTCCCCGCTCGCCGCCGACACTTCCAGACGGCCGATGCAGCCTTGCTCGACCCGCTCAGGAAGCTCGATCGACACCCCTTTGTCGCGCTTGTTGACCACCAGCAGCGGGCGCCGTCCCTCCACCGCCTGCCATGATCTACTATCCTCGTCGGAGAAAGGCTCCGCCCCATCCACCACGAAGACGCTCACGTCGGCCTCGGCCACCATCTGCAAAGTGCGTTCCACGCCCAGCTTTTCAACCTCCTCCCGGGTTTCCCGGATGCCGGCCGTATCCACGATCTGGGCGGGGATTCCGTGCAGATCGACCCTCTCCCTCAAAGCGTCGCGCGTGGTGCCCGGAATCTCGGTGACGATGGCGCGCTCATCGCTCATGAGAGCATTGAAGAGACTCGACTTGCCCACGTTCGGACGACCTACGAGAGCTATCGTAATTCCCTCGTGCAAGAGCCGTCCCACCTGGAAACTCTCCTCCAGCTCAGCCAGAAAATCGGCCGCTTCCAGCAGACGCTGCGTCAGGGCTTCCCGGCCTTCGGGTTCGACCTGGTCCTCTACGAACTCCAGGGCCGTCTCCATGTGGGATATGACTTTGACCAGTTCATCCTTGAGAGGTTGCAGGCGCCTGCTCAGAGCGCCCTCCATCTGGCTGCGCGCGACCCTGGCTTGGAAGGCCGTTTCGCTCTCGATCAGATCGCGCACCGCCTCGGCCTGGATCAGATCCATCTTCCCCAGCAAGAAGGCGCGTTGAGTGAACTCGCCCGGACCCGCCAAACGGAGTCCCGACTGCAGTGCGCACTCCAGGACCTTGCGGCAAACCCAGGAACTCCCGTGCAGGGAGATCTCGACCACGTCCTGTCCCGTGTAGGAATGCGGAGCGGAAAAGAAGGTGACCAGGCCGCGGTCAATTTCGCCGCCTTGCAGATCGTTGAGGCGCGTCAACCGTGCCTGGCGGGGACGTTCTCTCCACTGCCGGGCCTCACAGAGGCGGGTCAGAAACTCGAGGGACTGTGGGCCGCTGATGCGCAATAGCGCCAGAGCGCTGCGGCCGGGAACCGTGGCTAGAGCGATGATCGTGTCGTTGAGATCAGCCGACACGTCGGCACCTCGCTAGGCGGGCATGACCACGACATGGCGGTTGGTGCCGTGGCCCGAGCTTTCCGTGCGCACGCCCTCTTCCTTGGCCAGCGTGAGATGAATGGTGCGGCGTTCAGCCGGCGGCATGGGCTGAAAGCGGAAGGACTGGCCCGATACACGAGTCTTCTCGGCCGCGCTTCGCGCCAACAGCTCCAACTCCAGGACTCGCCCCAGCCGGTAATCTTCACAATCGATCTCGACCCGCACGTCGCGAGGTTGATAAAAGATCTGATTGACGATGTCGTTGAAGGCCTCGAGGGTGCGGGCGCCGTTTCTGAGGATCACTTCAGAGTCCGCGCCGCTCAGCCGGACTTCGATGGTCTGGTCCGTCTCCTCCAACTCCATCTTCACATCCAACTGCATATGCCCGAGCAGCTCGGTCATGAATTTTTCCACCTGGGCCGCCAGCTTCTCGCTTTGCTCCGTCATCGATTCACTTCCTCCTGCTTTTCTTGGATGGACCCTTGGGTTTGCTCGACACTTTCTTTTCCTCTTCCGGCATCAAGGCCTGGAATCCCTTTTGGAAGGCCATTCCGAAGACATTGCTGAAAAGAAAGTAAATCGCCAGACCGCTCGACACGTTCAGGAAGAAGAACGTGAAGACCACCGGCATGAACATCATCATCTTGCGCTGAGTCGCGTCGCCCATGGAAGGCGTCATGGCCTGCTGGCCTACCATGGTTGCGCCCATGACCAGGGGGGTGATGTAATAGGGATCGGGGCGCGACAAGTCTTGTATCCACAGCATGAACGGCGCTTCCCGCAACTCGATCGAGTAGGCGATCATCTGATAAAAGGCGAAGAGGAACGGCATCTGCAGCAGCAGCGGGAGACATCCGCCCAGGGGATTGACGCCGTGCTGTTTGTAGAGCGCCATCACCTCTTCGTTCATCTTTAAGCGCCGCGGGTCATCGCGCTTCATCTTCTTGTACTTTTCCTGGATGGCCTTCATCTGCGGTTGGAGTTCGCCCATCTTCTTCATGGAGCGGACTTGTTTGATGCGGATAGGGGCCAGCACCAGGTTGATGGCGAAGGTCAGGAAAATGATGGAGAAGCCGTAGTTGTGGATGAAATCGTTGGCCCTGTTGAGCGCCCACTTGAGGGGAACGACCAGAATCTCAAGGTACCCGTAGTCGATGAGCTGGGGCAGGCTTGGCTCAACCGCGCGCAACCGCTCAGGGTATTTGGGACCGATAAACAGATCCACCTGGGCCCCGGCCGGCACCTGCACCTCGGCCAGTTGCAGGACTTTCTCCTCGACTTCGCCTTCAGCGTTGGGAAAGGCGTAGCTACGTTCGAAGACCTCGGCGCGAGGAAAAAGGCGTTCGCCGCTCAGTAATACGTAGGTGAAATAGAGGCTGTCGACAGCCAGCCAATCCACCGGGCTGCCGCTGATATGTCTTTCGCCTTCCAGACCGCCTGAACCGAAACTGGTGAGTCCGCCGGCGCCGCGATAGACCACGCGGGGATAGCGGAAATCGCCTTGCCAACCGCTCTCCGGACCATGTCGCCCGATTCCGGCGCCCATAGTCAAGGTGTAGGCGGTGCTCACCCCGTCCACCCGCACGTCCGTGCTCACCTGCAGCGTGTAGCCCTCCCGGGGAATGCGGATGCGCCTTTCCACCTGCAGAGGCCCGCGGCGGAAACGCATCTTCAATTCTCCGCCCGCGGGAACCCGTCCGCCCGATGGCCCTTCCACTTCGTAGACCGCTTCCCTCAGAATCGACTCGTAGACCTCGCCGGCCACCTTCACTTCCAGGGGCCGCGTAGCGTCTTCGGGCAAGTTCTGAGGAAGTACTTGCACGGGCAGGCCTTTGTCATTGAAGTAGTTGAGTAATTCGGCCGACACCAGACCGCCCCTGCGGTTGCTCCATATCAACCGCATGGCGTCGTTCTCCATCACCACCTCAGTTGGGGATGCCTGCGTCGGCGGCAATTCTTCGGCGCCCTGCCGGGCGTTTGAGGACGGCGGCGGAGTCGCGGTTTCAGCAGTGGCGTTCTGCGTACCTGCGGCGGACGCTTCGGGGTCTTCTCCTTGGACGGCCGGCGGAGGAATCGACTCAACGGGAGTGCTCGCCGGCCGCGGCATGAAGAACTGGAAGCTCAGCACAACCAGCATGGACAAGACAACGGCCAGGATGACCCGCCACTCCGATCCTTGGGTTTTTGGATCCTGCAGTTCGTTCATAGGGTGTCGAGCCTCATTCTCCCTCTTCAAGGAACCGGGTCAAACCCTCCCGCATTCCAAGGATGGCAACGCATTATCCTACGGACGCCCAGGCCGACGCCCTTGATCACTCCATATTTTTCCACAGCTTCGCGCATGTATTCAGAGCAGGTGGGATGGAACCGGCAGGCCTTAGGGAGTATCGGCGATACGAACCGCTTGTATCCCTTGAGCAAGCCCACCACAAAACTTTTCACCTTTCCTTCGCTCCTAACCTCCAGCGTTTCACCGCTCCCTCGAAGCTTTTCCGAAGCTCCTGGTAGGCGGCCCGCGAAGCCGGCCTCTTGACATTTACTACAACGTCGCAGGGCGGGTCGATATTCGCCTGCTCTTGACGGAAGATCTCGCGCAACCTCCTCTTGACGAGATTCCGAATAATCGGCTTCCCTATCTTTCTAGAGACGGTGACGCCGAGACGGCTGTGTGGGAGGTTGTTGGCGCGGAGAAACAGGACAAAGAAAGGGGTGTGGACTCGGTCCGCCTCGCTGTACAAGGAGAGGAACTGACGGCGCTTGCGCAACCGCATTTCCCGCCTTAAGCGAAAGTCTCCGGACACTAGGACACGCTGACCTTCTTCCGGCCCTTGGCGCGGCGGCGATTAATGATCCGGCGACCGCTGACACTGCGCATCCGGGCACGAAAACCATGTTTCTTGGCGCGGCGGCGGCGATTAGGCTGAAAAGTCCTTTTCATCTGTTACCTCTCTTCTCAAAAAAGGATTAGATCCTAACAGTTTTCGCAATCAGGAGCAACTCGTCATCCCTTCTCGTTTCGCCTTTCAAGGTACCCCAATTTCTCCTTGGCCTGGGCTATTTTCTCCTCGTTCTCCTGATAGGTGAAGTCGCCGCGGCCATTAAATCCTCCCTGGTAAACGGACTTGCGGTAGAGAGGGTGAGCCTCGCAGCGCAGATGAGCCAACATTTGATGTGCGCTTCGTTTGCGGCGCTCAGCTCGCAACAATGAAACATCCACCGGTCCAACCGTTATCTTTTCCCCGTCGCCAGGCGTGGCTTGCGTCACCAGGCGCCCGTCGTAATCAACGATCATGCTGCCTCCCGGCCACGAGAAAGGCGGGTAGTGAACCAGCTTGGCGGCCTGGTTGGCGGCCACCACGTAGGCGATGTTCTCCAGGGCCCTGCAGCGATTGACCACCGTCCACCAGTCGTTGGGTTGCGTGGCGCCGAAAGGATCCATGTAAGCGGACACGCGGATCAGCACCTCAGCCCCGTTTGCCGTCAATTGGCGTAACGTTTCAGGGAAGAGCCAGTCGTAACAAATCGCGGCGCCCAGGCGGCCGATCTCGCAGTCGACCACCGGAAACATCTCCTCTTCATAGCCTTCGATGTCATGGGGACTGGTGTGGACCTCCCAAGGGATCCAGGGATAGACCTTGCGGTACTTGCTGAGCAGCCCCTGGGGACCGATCAGACAGGTCGTATTGAAGAGCGCATTGGGATACTTGGGGTCCACCTCGAGCATGCTCCCGGATTGGATGAACACGTTGTATTCCCTGGCTTTCCGACACAGTTTCTCGGTGTGCTCGTTGGGGATCTCGACCCCCAGCTTGCCGCGCAGTTCCTTGAGCGTCTGGTAGGCCGGGGCGGAGTGGGCGAATTCGGGAAAAACCAGCAAGCGAACCGGCAGGAAGGGTTTGTAGCCGACCACCGCACAATCGATCAGCTCCAGGATGCGCCGGGTGTTGCGCTTCATCTCCTGGCGGTTGCGGGGATTCTCCTGATCGGTCTGTATGACGGCCGCGTTGTACTGGAGATCGCTCATAATCGCAGTATTTTCTCCCCTCCCGGTGGTTCCCGAGATTCCCTTCTAGTGAACTAGAAGAGAGTGTTTATTAATAGTCCTACTAGTAGGGCCTGTGGATGTTGTGAAAATCGCCGCAAGCGCATCGCTGCTCTCGCTTCCTACGTTTGAAATCCGTTCACATCGCCTTTTGAAAAAGCACTCCAAGCGGTGGAAGAAAAAGTCTCTCTTCCGCTTTCATCGGGCTGTGGGAAAGAGGTGCTGTGCGTATCGAGGATAAGTCGATTAAGTCCTTTATCGGCGGCTAGTTACCCTGTCGAAAAAGGGAGCCGGCTAATAGACTTCGCTTCCCTTCTCACCCTGTACGATCTTGATTCCGGCACTGGCGCCGATGCGGGTGGCGCCGGCTTCCAGCATTTTTCGGGTGGCCTCGGAATCGCCGATTCCACCGGCGGCTTTGACTCCAATCTCCGATCCGACCGTCCTCCGCATCAGGGCCACGTCTTCCAGGGTCGCTCCTCCCGGGCCAAATCCCGTCGAGGTCTTCACGAAGTCGGCGTGAGCTTTTTTAGAGAGTTGGCAGGCCCGGACCTTCTCGTCTTCGTTTAAATAGGCTGCCTCGATGATGACCTTGCAGATGGCTCCCGAATCGTGGCAGGCCTCGGTGACGGCCGCGATGTCTCGAAGAACGACATCGTCCTGGTTGCCCTTGAGGGCACCGATGTTGATGACCATGTCGATTTCGTCGGCCCCGTCACAGATGGCCCGGCGCGCCTCGTAGGCTTTAACGTCGTAAGCGTTGGCGCCTAAAGGAAACCCGACGACGGTGCAGACCGCCACCGCCGTCCCTTTCAATTGGTCGGCGGCGAGGCCCACGTAAGAGGGGTTGATGCAGACAGAGGCGAATCGATACTGGCGGGCTTCCTGGCAAAGCTTTTCGATTTGGGAGCGTGTGGCTGTGGGTTTGAGCAAGGTGTGGTCGATATACCTGGCCAGATCTCCGGCTGCTGATGGCTTATCGGCGTGAAAGCCCAGCCTCTGAGCTCCGCACTCGATCATAAAGCGGACCTTGTCTGCGTCCTTCTCGATGCAGGCCGCCTGGCAAGCCATCCCTCCGGCGTTGAAGCCCTGGCCTTCCAGCCGCCGGAAGATCTCTTCGGTGATCTGATCGATGAGGTGTTGAGCTTGCAAGTATCGTCCCCTCGAAGAAATGGACTGGCGGAGGTACATGGGAATCGAACCCACCAGCCACGCCTCTCGACGCGGCTCGACTGGTTTTGAAGACCAGGCCCGTCACCAGACGAGACGTACCTCCTGAAACGCTGGGAATTATAGCACCGCCTCACGGGGCCGGGACGGAACTACCTGAACAGGTCTTGTCCGGCTGGGCGCAGCAAATCTTTTCCACTGCGGTTGTTTCTGCGTGGGCCCGGCAGTTCGAGTCCGCGGATGAGCACGGCGGGAATGCCTGCGTCCTTCTTCATAACCAGACCCGCCGCCGCCGCCGCTTGATCAGCCAGCGCCACAATGCTCGACCGCATCTCCCTGCCCGCGCGGTCAGGCTCTCCTCGCAAGTCGATGAGGGGAGCGAAGCCCCAGACACCTATCGCCACTTCCAGCAAGCCCATTCTCCAGGGTCGCCCGAAGGTGTCGGAGACGATGCAGGAAAGGCGGCAGCCAAACCGCCGGCCCAAGCCTTCGGCCAAACGTTTGGCCGAAACATCGGGTGCCGAGGGCAACAGCACGGCACAATCGGGAGGCGCGTTAGAGGTGTCCACCCCGCAGTTGGCCGCCACGAATCCATGGATCGTCTCGGCGATAACGAGGCCTTCTTCCATGCGCACGATGCGCCGCGCTTGGCTGAGCACCACTTCGATCAGGCGCGCGTCCCGGTCGAAGCGGGCGGCCCAGGACTTGGCCAGCGCCGAAGGGCGGACGCCCTCCAAGGCCACGATTTTCCCCTCGGCCTTGGAGATGATCTTGTGACAGACCACCAGCACGTCCTCGTCGCGCAGCGACAACGCCCTTTTGTACAGGGCTTGAGCCAGCAACTCTGTCAGGTCGTCGCCAGGTTGGATATCCTCTTCCAGCCTTATGGGCAGGATTTGCAGATCGTTCACGGTTTCAACTCCCAGCAAGACAGCAGATCGAGGACGCGATGTGGCGGTCGGGCGGCGCCCAGGAAGTACCTCAGGTCGTCCCGCGTGTCCAGATCAAGGGCCACCGAGGGCAGCTCCAGGATGCGCAGGTCAATTCCCCGACGGCGCGCCTCGGCTTGGTGCAGCTTGCGGCTGTCGGGGCCGAAGCGGGAAGGGAAGGCATCGGGCGGCGTGCGCAGCAGCGCATTGGTTCCGTTTCCTGAGCGGGAGGGGACCAACAGGCAGTCCGCCTCGCCCTCGGCCTTGCACAAAGCCGAGATGTCCTCGGGCCGCAACAGCGGCAGGTCGCAAGGAAGACGCAGGACGCTGGCGGCGCCGGAAGCTAAAAGCTTCCCGCAAGCCCAGTCGACGGAGCGGCTCTCGCAAAGAGTGCCCTCTTCCTGCAATACCGTCCACCCCAGGGACGAGGCATGGGAAGCGATCTGGACGTCGGGCGTCACCACCGCCACCTCGACAACCGCTCCCTCAGGGTGTTTCAATGCGCGCTGCAAAACGTCCGCTGTGCGCCGGTAGAGGGTCCACATCAGCTCCCGCCGCTGAACCGCCGACAACACCGGTGCCAGCCGCTGTTTGCAGCAGTCCAGGCCCTTGACCGGCAGCAGCACCACAGTCATGAGGATTCTCTTTGAGTGGAAAGATGATCTTGAAAGATGTCCAACACCCTTCGGGCCAGAGCTATCTTTTCGCCTCTTGTGTTCATAACCGTATCAGCCAAGTGGACTTTGTAGCCCATCGCTTCAATTTGCCGCCTAAGACCCGCATCCCTCTGATCGAGGATGAAATGGCGGGCCAGGGGCTGGTAGATTCGGGCCACGCCGCCGGCCGTGACCTGGTGCCCCAACTCGCTCAGCATCTTGGCGGTGGGTCCTTTGAGGCTCTTCCCTCCCACCACGGGCGTCACCACCATGACCCGCTGCCGCCTCTCCTGCAAGCAGCGCCGGACGCCGTCCAGCGCCAGGATAGGCTGAATGCTGAGGAAGGGGTTACTGGGCGCGATGACAATGGCTTCGGCCTGGCGCAGGGCGTTCGAGACTCCCTCGGCAGGAGGCCTCGACTCGGGAAAAATCAGCCGCTTGACCCGAGGACGCGTTCCTTCCCGCACGAAGTATTCCTGTACATGCAAACGTCCCTGAGAGGTTTCCAGGCAGGTGGGACGATAGTCTTCGCTCATGGGCAAGAGGCGGCAGCCAAGCCCGAGGGCCTGCGCGATGCGCTGAGTCACGTGGCTTAGCGGCAGACCCTCAGCCAGCCAGCGGGTGCGCTGCAGATGCAGGGCCAGATCGCGGTCCCCAAGCTGGAACCAGGTGTCGGCGCCCAGCCGCGACAATTCTTGCAGGCAGTGAAAAGTCTCCCCGGCCCGCCCCCAGCCTCTTTCAGGCTCTACCAATCCGGTGAGCGTGTAGGTGATGGTGTCGAGGTCGGGACAGACCCGCAGCCCGTGTATCCGCAAGTCGTCGCCAGTATTGCCGACAACGGTCAGATCGCGCCCCTCAAGCTGAGCGTAAAGTCCAGTCAGCAGCTTGGACCCGCCGATTCCACCCGCTAAAACGGCCATCTTCGCCATTGATCGGATAAGATACCAGGGCTTTGCAGCAAAGCGCACTCGGCCTGGGGAAGCAGCCATGAAGATCATCTATAATCCAACTGCCGGCGGCGGCCGCAGCGAACGTCATCGTCAGCGCTTGGAAAAACTCCTCAAGGGCCGTGGACAGTCCTACCGCTTGCTGCCGACCGAGAAGCCCGGCCACGCCACCCAATTGGCGCATCAGTTGGTGGCTGAGGGAGAAGGGCGAGTAGTGGTGATGGGGGGAGACGGCACGATCGGCGAGGCTGTCAACGGCCTGTTGGGCAGCGACTGCGAGTTGGGCCTCATTCCGGTGGGCACCGGCAACGACCTGGCCCGGAGTCTGGGGTTGCCCTTCAACAATGTCGGAGGCGCTCTGGAGGTGCTGGAGAAGGGAGGGACCAAGGCCATCGACATCGGTTGGGAGCGGGACCGCCATTTCATCCTCATGACGGCCATCGGCTATCCGGCTCACGTGGCTGAAGAAACCAACCGCATGACGCGGCTCAAAGGTTCGCTGGCTTTTTTCGCGGCTGTCTACAAGGCCCTGGGACGCATGAAGCCTATCTCCGTCCGCATGTGGCTGGACGATGAAGAACGCGAGCTGAACTGCACCTCGATTCTGCTCCAGAACACGCCCTATTGCGGCGGCGGGCAATTCATGGCTCCCCAGGCCTCGCTTGAGGACGGCAAACTCGACGTGGTAGTGATCGCCCCCGTGGGGAAGCTTGACTTGATGCTCAATTTCCCTCGCATCTATCGAGGCACCCACGTAACTCATCCAGCTTTCAGCGTCCACCGCGCGTCCCACGTGCGCATCGAAACCGAAACTCCCATGCGCAAGATGTTCGACGGCGACATCTGCGGCGAAACGCCGCTGGAAGCGCGAGCCATGAGGGCTGCCTTAAGGGTGGTAGTTCCGCTAGAATAGGTTCCGTTTCGGGCCGGGCGCCTTGACTCGGCTGCTCGGCGGCCATTTCTTGAGCTACAATTTTTGTCCTTTGGTCCTGCGGGACGGGCAACTATGGGAACCATCTCGGACTATCTCAGCGGCAAGACCCTTTTCATTACCGGATCGACCGGGTTTTTGGGTCAGGCGCTGGTCGAAAAGCTTCTCTGGTCGGCGCCCGAGGTGCGCCGCATCTACCTCTTGATCCGTCCTAAGAAGCAGTTAAGGGGAACCCTCACAGCCCAGCAGCGCATCCAGAAGGAACTCTTTCAGTCGAGCGCTTTCGACCGCCTCTACTCGCGCCACGGGGATGGCATCGAAGAGTTTCTCAAGGACAAATTGGAGGCCGTTGCCGGAGATATTTCCGAGGACGACCTGGGCATTGAAGCCGATTTGCTGGAGCGGCTCAGGGGCGAAGTCGACGTCGTCATCAACAGTGCGGCCGTGGTGTCCTTCGATGCCCCGCTCAACGAGGCCCTGGATTTGAATGTCTTCGGCGCCGTGAGGCTGACACATTTCGCCAAGTCCTGCCGCCAGGCGGTACTGCTGCATGTTTCCACCGCCTACGTGTGCGGCAACACCAACGCCAGCATCCCCGAAACGCTGCACCATTCGGCCTTCGAGAGCGAGGACGACTTTCCTCAGCGGGGTTTCAAGGACCTCGATCTGGAAATCAGCAAGATCAGGTCTCGGGTGGCGGCCATCGAAGAGCAGGCCCAGTCGAAGGAAGTCGGCCGCGAACTGATGAAGCAGTTGGTCGAGCGCAACCGCAAGAAAGGCCGCAAATCTTCCAGGGGCCGGCGGCGCGACATCGTTGAACGGCTGCGCCGTTCCTGGCTGCGCGACAAGCTGGTCGAGGACGGTATGGAATGGGCCCGCCAGCGTGGCTGGAACGATACCTACACCTACACCAAGGCTCTAGCCGAGCAGATGGTGATGCGCGAGCGCGGAGACTTGCCCACCGCCATCGTCCGACCCTCGGTGATCGAGAGCAGCCTTTCCGAACCCAGTCCCGGATGGTTGGACGGACTGCGCATGGCCGATCCGCTTATCGCCGCCATCGGCAAGGGACGCCTGAAAACCCTGCCCCTCAACCCCGATGCGGTCCTCGACATCATTCCAGCCGACATGGTGGTCAACGCCTTGCTGGCGGTGCTTCCCACGCTACAGGGAGCGCCGCGCGAGGTGGGCATCTACCACGTTGCCACGGGCTTCGAGAATCCTATCCGCCTGGGGACTCTTTACGACCTCATACACGCCTTTTTCGAGAGCAATCCGATGCTCGACCGGGATGGCCGCCCTATCGCCATCAAGCGCCTCAAGTACCAGACTCCCGAGCGTTTCCGCTTCCGCTACAAGCTGCGCAACGCCCCGCTGAGACGGGCCGAGAAGACGCTGGACCTGTTGCCGGTCTTCGACGTGGTGGCCAAGAAATACAAACGCCGCATCGCGGCCACCCGCATCGCCAACGAAAAGCTCTACTACTACGGAGAGATCTACGAGCCCTATCTCAACCTGGATTGCCGTTTCCAGGTCGACAGCACCCTGCGCCTCTACCACAAGCTGCCCGAGGACGAGAAGGTCGAGTTCAATTTCGACGTAACGCGTCTCAACTGGCGTTACTACGTGCAGAACGTGCACATCCCGGGGGTCAAGAAATTCATCCTCAAGGTGGAAGGCGGCGGTTCGCTGGAAGTGGCCGACCCCAGGGAGCTGGAGCCCCTCAAGGAGCTGACCATTCCCTTCCTCTTGCGGCGGGCCGTGGAACGCTATCCCGACCGGCCCATGCTGCAAATCAAGAGGGGCGAGCAGTGGGAACGCTTCAGCTACCGCCAGGTCGAAGAGAAATCCCGTGAGATCGCCCGCCGCCTGCAGCGCTACGGCCTGACAAAGGGAGACCGCGCCGTACTCTTTTCAGAGAACTTGCCGGAATGGGGAATGACTTATCTGGGCGCTGTTTCCATCGGGCTGGTCGTGGTGCCTATCGACGCCCAGACCTGGCATGAAGAGGCCTGGTCAGTGGCCCGTTTCACCGAAGCCCGTTGCATTCTGGCCTCCGAGTCCTGCTTCAGCCGTCTGCAACGCGGGGGGTTCGACGAAAACGAGCAGTCCCAGCAGCCCCGCAAGCTGCTCAACATCAACGACGACTGCCGGCCCTTCAGCGTCGACGGCTTTCCTCTCAGCACCTGTTGGGAAGAAGGCGGCCCCGAATTGGAAGAGAAGGTCGAGATCGCACCCGACGATCCCGCCTCCATCATCTTCACCAGCGGAACGATCGTCAATCCCAGGGGAGCCCTGCACAGCCACTCCAACTTCATCAACAATCTGCTGGGCGTCAACCACTTCCTGCCCATTTACGATTCCGACCAGTTGCTGTGCATTTTGCCCCTTTACCACGCCTTTGCCTTTTCCTGCGGCTTCCTCATGCCGATTTATGGCGGCGCCACCATCTCCTATGCCCATTCGCTCAAGCCGCGCGTCCTGTTGGAGGCCATGCGCGAAACCGGCACCACCTGCCTGCTTGGCGTACCCACTTTTTTGGCCATGCTGCGCGACGACATCGAGCGGCGCATCCTCAAGACCAGCAAGTCGAAAGTCAAGTCGAGCTGGGTGGCTACCTCAAAGCAACTGAGCCGCACGGTCAAAAAGCGCTTCGGACGCAACATCGGCAAGGCCTTGTTCTCTCGCATCCACCAGGAGTTCGGCGGCAACATCCGCATCGTCGTCAGCGGGGGATCGGCCTTGGGAGGCGAACTCTACGACGACTACCACGCCATGGGATTTCCTATCTACGAGGGCTACGGGTTGACGGAGACGGCTCCGGTGCTGACCGTCAGTCCGCTCAAGCGCTCGCGCCGCGAGTCGGCCGGCAAGCCCCTTCCCGGAGTGGAATTGCGCCTTTTTCATCCCGACGAGGAAGGGATCGGCGAGATCATCGTCAAGACGCCTAGCCTGATGGAGGGCTATTACAAGAACGAAGCCGCCACCCGCGAAGTGATTCACGACCAGTGGTTCCATACCGGAGACCTGGGCTGGGTCGACAACGACGGCTACGTCTACATCACGGGACGCATCAAAGACGTCATCGTGACGGGGGCCGGCAAGAACGTCTACCCGATCGACCTCGAGGCCATTTACCGCGCGCTTCCCTCCATACGCGACATCTGCGTGGCGGGTATCAAGACGGGCCTCACCGAGGAAGTCCATGCCGTGGTGGTTCCCAGCGAAGACCTCAACGAAGATACCGACCGCGCCGGACTGAAGCGCGAAATCCAGCTTGAAGTGAGCAGCCTGGCCCGCGAGCTGCCCAGCTATCATCGGCTGCAGGCGATGCATCTTTACAGCGGCCACCTGCCCCGCAACGAGGACGGGGAACTCGACCGCCAGGCCATCCGCTGCTGGCTGGACCGCAAGCTGGATGGACAGGCTGCTTCAGAACGGCCGTCCGGCGAGGGCAAAAGCGCTGAAGGCAGCGACCGCGAGGTCATCATCCAGGAACTGAGCCGCCTCTCCGGCCTTCCGGAGCATGAGATTTCTCCCTCCAGCGATCTTTACACCGACCTTGGGCTCGATTCGCTGCTGGCCATCGAATTGCTGCTCTTCCTGGAGAGCAACTTCGGCATCACCATTCCCGACGACCAGGCCTCCGCCATCCAGACGGTGGGAGAGGTGCTGTCGCAGGTCGAAACCCGCCGCCCCAAGGGGCGCAAGGGCCCCTCCAACGTCGTCCGCTCGGCGTTGCCGCTCTCCCAGCGTCCTCTGCGCGACCGCATCTGTCTGGGAATGACGCTGTCGGGATTAAGCCTGATTTACCGCTATTACCTGCGCCTGTCACTGCACGGCACCGAAAATCTGCCCGTGGACAAGCCCTATATCGTGGCTCCCAACCACTCCAGCCACCTTGACATCGGAGCCATACTGTCAGCCTTCAAGAAGGCTCGCGGCGCGCGCCAGGCCAAGCGGCTGCACAGCGTGGGCGCCCGCGACTACTTCTTCGACAACGGATTCAAGAGTTGGTTCTTCAGCAGCTTCCTCAACGTCATCCCCCTGGAGCGGGAAGAAACCTCACTGGCCGGACTGAGGCTGGTCAAGTCGATCCTGGAAACGGGCGAGCCGATCCTGATCTTTCCCGAGGGCACGCGCAGCGTAACGGGCGAGATCCAGGGCTTCAAGCCGGGACTGGGTTTGATGGCACTCGAGCTGGACGTCCCCATCATTCCCGTCTACATCAAGGGTACTTATCAGGCCATGCCCAAAGGCTCGTTCCTCCCGCGCACGGGCGAGGTCGAGGTCTATTTCGGGCCTCCCATCGCCATGAACGCCTACCGTGAGAACGGAGGCCGTGCCAGCGATACCTACCGGCGCATCGCTTCCGACGTCCGCCAAGCGGTCCAGCGCCTGGCCCAAGAGGCTGGCCCGTGAAGCGAGGCTCACCGGCCGCTGCTTTCTTCGATGTCGATGGAACCGTGGTCCGCGGCAACATCGTCCTCTACTACGCCCGCATGCGTACCGCTTCCATGCCGGCTTGGATGAAGTGGTTGTGGGCGTTGGCCTACCTGCCCACCGCGGCCTATTATTTTGTGCTTGACTTGAAGAGCCGCCGCCGTTTCAACGAGGTCTTCTACCGCAGCTATGCCCGTTTTTCGGTGTCCGAACTGGAAGAGCTGGCCCAATGGCACTTCGAGGAATTCATGCGTCCCAGCGTCTATGCTGATGCCCGCCGCTGCATCCGACGGCACCAGCAGCAAGGACACGCCGTGGTACTGGTCACCGGCTCCGTGACCGCGGTGCTGCGTCCTCTGGCCGAGTGGCTGGAGGCCGACGAGACCTACGCGGCCGAGCTAGAGGAAAGGAACGGACACTACAGCGGACGACTCAGCTTCGGCCCCATCACCGACGCCGCCAAGGTTGAAGCCTTGCGCGAGTTCGCCCGCCGCAATGCGTTGAAGCTGGAGGACTGCTATGCGTATGCTGACAGCATGGACGATGTCCCCATGCTGAGCCAGGTCGGGCACGCGGCCGTCGTCAATCCTGGGAAACGGCTCAAGGCGGTGGCCGAGAAGCGCCAGTGGGACGTCCTGCGGTGGAAGGAGACGGTCGGGCAGTCCGGGGAGCGGTGAATATGCGTGCCATCCGCTATGTCAAGAGCGTGCCTCGTTATCTCACGGCCCGCTACCTGGGGCGCAGGTTCCCGTCCCTCTACACCTCGGGATGGGCGGCTTTGCAGTACGTCGACATCGAGCCCCAGCCTCTGCCCTCCCCCCGTTGGACGCGCGTCCGCCCCTCGCTGAGCGGGATCTGCGGGTCGGACCTGGCTTCGCTGACGGCTGAAGGCAGCGCCTATTTCTCTCCTTTCACGCCCTCGCCTTTCGTCTTTGGTCACGAGGTTGTAGGCGAAGTGATCGAATGCGGGGCCCAGGTGGACAGGTTCAAGACGGGAGACCGCGTCATTTTGCAGCCCCCGCTCACCTGTCGCGTCCGCCAACCCGAGCAGCCTTGCAGCTATTGCCTCGGCGGAAACGACATCTACTGCCACAAGATCGACCAAGGGGTGATCGGAGCCGGTCTGCAAACCGGTTTCTGTCAGGATACCGGCGGAGGGTGGAGCGACAGCTTCGTGGCCCATGAACTGCAGCTTCATGCAGCCCCCGCCGACCTTCCCGACGAGATCGCCGTTTTGGCCGAGCCTTTCAGTTGCTCCCTCCACGCCGCCAACCGGGCCCCCCTCAAGGACGACAAGCGCATTCTGGTCATCGGTTGCGGGACCATGGGCGCCCTGACCCTTGCCGCCATCCGCTCGCTGGGCTGCAAATCACACGTCACTGTCGTTGCCAAGCATCCGCACCAGCAGGAATTAGCCCGCCGGCTGGGGGCCGACATCGTCATCGGCACCGGGTCCGGATTCTATTCCGAAATCGCCGAGATTTATCAGGCCCGTTCTTTCCAGCCCGAACTGGGCGGCCCTGTTTTCCTGGGCGGAGCCGACCTGTGTTTCGATTGCATCGGCTCTTCGCGCACTATCGATGACGCCTTGCGTCTGACCGACACGGGAGGCGCCGTGATGCTGGTGGGCATGCCCGGCATCCCCAAGAACGTCGATTGGACGGCCATCTGGTTCAAGGAACTGACGGTGACTTCGAGCTATACCTGCCATCTGCCTCTCTTCGCCCGGGCCATCGACGAAGTGGGCAAGCTGCGCCAGGAGCTGGAAGGATTTGTGGGAGCCGTCTACGCCCTGGAAGACTACCGCAAGGCCATCCACTGCGCCCTCAACACCGGCAGCAGCAAGGTCCTCAAGACCGCTTTCAGGGTTCACCCTCCATAGCTTGAGCGACGGAGGGTTCGTTTCAAATTAGCTCCTGGAATCGCCTCCCTATTTGAAACTCCAGCCCGCCAGATTCATCTCATGTAGGTGCGGGAAGCACCAAACGAAGTCGGAGCAGCAACATGAAAAAGCATCTTGCCCTCATCACCATCATCTTTCTTCTGGTCGGCATGACCGGAGTGGCCTTGGTTGCACATCCGGCCTCCCCCGAGTTTGCGGCTCAGCAACAGGATCGGCCGGTAGTCGTCCCCTCCACTCCCCGTCGCACCGACCCCAATCGCGACCCTGATGTGGTCAGAGGACCTCGCCGGGGCAACTATGTCATCCCTGAGGGAACTCCCGTCCCCATCCGTCTGGCTGAGAACCTGAGCAGCGAAGAAAACCGGACGGGCGACACCTTCGAAGCCATCCTCGACCGCGATCTTTTCGACGAGCAGGGACAATTGGTGGCCGCCAAGGGCAGCCGCCTTGAGGGCCGTCTCATCGACGTGGAGAGCTCCGGCAAGGTCAAAGGACGCGCCCGCATGGTCCTTGAGCTGACCCGGCTTTACATCGAGGACGATCCCCAGACCCTGGTCACCGATACCGTCGAGTTTCAGGCTGAAGGATCGGCCGGCAAGGACGCCAAGAAGGTTGGCGTGGCGGCCGGAATCGGCGCCATCATCGGTGCGATCGCGGGCGGCGGCAAGGGAGCCGCCATCGGCGCGGCCATCGGCGGCGGAGCGGGCGGAGCCACCGTCCTGCTCACCAAAGGCGAGACGATCGACCTGCGCAAGGAACGCCTCCTCAGCTTCCGCCTGGAACGCGACGTCGACGTCCTTGTCCGCTAGCGACACTGGAAGGCCGCCTCCCACTGCGCCGAGGCGACAAGTGGGAGGCCGGCCTCGTTGACCCCACCCGCGAAATCCCTTAAAATGCAGGATTCTCGCTGCCCCCGCTAGCGAGCCCACCTACGAGCGGAGAGGTGCCGGAGTGGACGAACGGGGCTGCCTGCTAAGTAGTTGTGCTGAGAAATCGGCACCGAGGGTTCGAATCCCTCCCTCTCCGCCATTTACTCTTCCCTAGCCATCTTCTTCGAACCTGTACCGGCAGCACATTTTTCAAATTTGTTGAAATTATCTGGCGGCATGCGCTAAAGTCATGCCAGCCAAGGGCAGTTACGGAGGAAGACCTAAGATGGCGAGATGTGTTGCGGGCGGGAGTTTGTTTCTGTTGGTGATAGGGCTCGGTTTGGGCGCCTTGGGGCAAGGCTCGGACCAGGATCAGCTTGAGCAATTGTTGGAGGACTACGTGGCGGGTTGGCGGGAAGCTGATGTGAAGCGGCTGGAGAAAGTCTTTGCGCTGGAGGAGGGGCGGGTGATGTGGGTGTCGGACGCTTCCGGCCAGGAGACTCTCAGCTCGATGACCTTCGCCCAAGTGCTTGAAAGGCGGAAGCCTCAGCCGGAGTACGGACTCGAGTGGTCGATCTTGTCGCTCGACGTCGTGGGCGGACGCCTGGCCGTGGCCAAGGTGCGGATCTCGCGCGCGGGGGGCAGCTACATCGACTTCCTGGTCTGCCAGAAAATCGCCGACCGCTGGAAGATCATCAACAAGACCTTCCTCACCCAGTAGCAGCCCCCTCTGACAAAGGGGCAGGTTATACTCCTTCGCGGAGGCCTTGAAAGGCCTCTTGCCGTGGGGGAGGAATTCCAAATCAAGGTTCTGTTCACCAATAACACCCTCGATTTTCGCTCCGGGACGGAGCTTTATGTGCGTGACGTGGCGGGGGCGTTGGTGCGCAGGGGGGTGAGTGTGGCGGGGTTCAGTCCGCGCCTGGGGGCGGTGGCCGAAGAGATGCGCGAGGAGGGGATCGCGGTTGTCGACCGCCTCGACGATCTTCCCTTCACCCCCGACATCATTCATGGACACCACCACATGGAGGTCATGAAGGCCCTGCTGCGATTCCCCTCCACGCCGGCCATCCTCTACTGCCACGGCAGCGTTCCCTGGGAGGAGACGCCCGTTGCCTTCCCCCGCATTCTCCATTACCTGGCCGTGGACGAGAATAACGAACGGCGCCTGCGTGAGACCGAGGGGATCGATGCGGGACGGGTGACCCTGCTGCCCAATTTCGTCGATCTCGACCGCTTTCAGCCCCGCCCTCCTTTATCGCAGCGTCCTCGCAAGGCCTTGCTCTTCAGCAGCACCGTGAATAGCGGCAAGGTCGCAACAGTTCGAACTGCTTGCGAACGAGCGGGTCTCGAACTTGATCTGCTGGGCAAAATCTCAGGCAGGTTCACTCCTCACCCCGAAAGGGAGCTGGGGCGTTACGACCTGGTATTCGCCAAAGGACGGGCCGCCCTCGAGGCCCTGGCCGTGGGCACAGCCGTCATCGTCATGGACCTGGGAAAGTTGGGACCGATGGTGAGCGGCGATAACCTAGACCGCTTGAGGGGGCTGAATTTTGGCCTCTACACCTTGGAACACGACTTGACGGCAGAAAATCTGGTGAGAGAAATCGAGTGCTATGACGCCGCCGATGCCCGAGCCGTTCATGAGCGCGTCCGCCGCGAGGCTGGTCTTGAACTGATAGTTGGTCAACTGATGCGGATCTACCAAAGCGTCATCGACGAATTCGCCCGCATGCCTCCGCAGCACCAGGCCGAAATGCAGGCCGCGGCCCGCTATCTGGAGTGGCTGATCCCTCTCCTCCGCAAGCATGCAGAAGATCTGGATGCCGAGGTGAGGGAGCTGAACAGCAGCTTGACCATGCGCCTGCGCCGTCGCATGCTCAGCAACCCGGTGACTGCCAGGATGGCCCGCTCGATCGTGCTCCTTTTACGAAGGTGGTCGTGAGCCTCAAGGCAGGCGCCGAGCCAGGGTCTGACCCTCAATTCCGGCGTTGGCCGCCGCCGCGCTGTTGGGAGTGTTGCAGGGGCGTAACCGCGATGCGCGGCGCGCAAAATCTATTGCGCCGGCACCAGAGTTGAGCAGGGGAGTTTTCTCTCCTGGCGGATTCTGCTAATCTCTTCAGCACTTTCAAGTGTCAAGCATGGGAGGGATTCGTGAAGACGCAAGGAACCCGCTTGGTAGTGCACGTCGTCTCCTGCGACGCCAAGATCATCGGCTCCTTGGTGGGCGGATGCCGGATAACGGTGCGCGACTGCCAAACCGGCGATGTCTTGGCCCGCGGGATTCATGAGGGCGGCTCGGGCGACACCGAGTCGATCATGAAGCAGCCGCCCCAACGCGGCAGGGCGCGCTTCGATACCCCGGGGACGGCCTCTTTTTGCGTGGAGTTGCGGATCGACCGCCCGACCCTGGTGGAAGTCGCGGCCGAAGGGCCCCTGGCTTTCCCGGCCTCCATGCAGAGGGCTTCGGCCACCACTTGGCTGATTCCCGGACGCCACATGGAGGGCGACGGGCTGGTCCTGCAGCTTTACGGGTTCATCGTGGGCATCATGACCCCGACTCCGGCCGACGTCTATCAGCCCCAAGCCGAGGTCGACCTGAGAGCCCATGTCCACTTGCTTTGAGGGTGCCCCATCGAGCCCGGAGGGCTCTGGGACGCCGACAAGATCAAGGTGGCCGCCCGCATCGAGCATCAAGACCGGCTGGTGCGGGAGATGCCGTTGACATACGCCGGACGCAAGAACGTATTCGAGGGGCGCTTCAAGGTGCCTGAGGTCGAGAAAGACTACGAGGTTTTGTCCATCACGGTTACCGCCGCCCAAGCCTCGGTGGGCAATTTCGGGGCGGACCGCAAGACTTACAAGTTGACGCCCTAAATGAACATCTACTTCGCCGTCATCCTCATTTACCTGCTGGCCCTGGTTGGCGTAGCCGTTTGGCAAGGCCGCGGACTGCGCAGCCAGGAAGACTTCTCAGTAGCCGGCCGCACCCTTTCGCCGCTGGTCCTTTTCGGAACCATGCTGGCCACCTGGATCGGCACCGGCAGCATCTTCGGCAACGCTGAGCGCACCTACGAGGTCGGCATCGCCACCCTGATCATTCCGCTCTCCAGCGTCTTCGGCGTCATCGTGCTCTACTTCCTGGCCGGACGGGTGCGCCTGACCGAGCAGATCACCATCCAGGACCTGCTCGAGCAGCGCTACAACGCCACCGCCCGAGTCTTGGGCGTGATCACCATGACCATCGCCTACATCACCATCGTTTCCTACCAGTACCGGGCGGCGGGGGCGGTGCTTCACATCGTGTGGGACCCTATCAGCGACGAAGTGGCATCAGCCGTGGCGGCGGCCTTCATCATACTCTTCACCGCCATAGCCGGCATGAAGTCCATTGCCAACATCGGTCTGATTCAGGGCATCACCATGATCGTGGGCATCACGGTCACGCTGCCCATGCTCTTTTTCCGAGCCGGAGGCGTGGACGGGATCAGGCAGGCGCTGGAGCCCAGCCACCTGGAGATCTTCGGCCCCATCGGGTGGATCGGCGCTCTCAATCTGCTTCTGCCCTCGTTTTTCCTGATTCTGGGAGATGCCAACATGTACCAGCGCTTCCTTTCGGCGCGGGATGCGGGGGTGGCCAAGCTGGCAGTGCTGTGGTGCGTCGTCGGCATCGGTTTCATGGAAGTGACCATCATCCTCACCGGCTGGGTTGGAAGCGCGCTCAAGCCGGGCTTGGAAAATCCCGGGTATGTCATCGCCGAGGTTTCAAAAGAGTTTCTTCCCACGGCGGTCGGAGCCCTAATGTTGACCACCATCATGGCCATTGTCCTCTCGACAGCAGGTTCTTACTTGCTGGCGCCTGGGACCGCCCTCATCCGCGACGTCTACGAGCGCTTCATCTATCCCGAGGCCAGCGGCAAGCATCTAGTCTTGATGCTGAGGATCACTACGCTGGTGTTGGGCCTGGCCGCCTTCGGCATTTCTCAATTGGACGACAAGTTCCTCGAGGTCGCCCTGCACGCCTACACCATCTACGGAGCCGGCATCACGCCCGCCTTATTGGCCGTGTTCTTTTGGAAGCGGGCTACCGCCCAAGGAGCCGTGGCCTCCATCTTCGCCGGAACCGGAGTGACCCTGCTATGGGAGTACTGGCTCAAGGAACTCTTCCAGTCTTCAATGGGAGCCGTGCTTCCCGCCGTAGCCATTTCAGTCTTGATGCTGTGGCTTGTATCCATGCTGACGCCCCCTCCCCGCAAAGAAAAATACGAGCCCTTTTTCGCCAAAAAATAGGAGTGCGGCTAATTACTCGTCCCACCCATGCTGCCCCACTAGCGGGACGAAAGAGCAGGGGTCTTTCTCGTGGTGTTCGTACTGATTGCCGTGACGGGTGATGACGGTGAGGACCTGAGCTCCCCGGTTTTGCAGGGGAATAACCAGGCGGCCCCCGTCCTCTTCCAGTTGCTCCAGCAGCGGACGCGGCGGCTTGCGGGGACTGCCGGCGCTGACGAGGATGGCGTCGAAGGGGGCTTCCCCGGGCCAGCCCAGCGTGCCGTCCCCGGCCCTGAAGCAGATGTTGCGGTAGCCCATGTCCTCCAGCAGATCGCGCGTTCTCTCCAACAGCGAGGGGTAGCGTTCGATGGTGTAGACCCGGCTGCAGATCTCGGCCAGGATGGCGGTTTGGTAGCCGCTTCCAGTCCCGATCTCGAGCACTTTCGAGTGGCCGTCGAGGGCAGCGTACTGCACCGTGATGGCCACCATGTAGGGCTGGCTGATGGTTTGTCCTTCGCCGATGGGCAACGGTCCGTCGGCGTAGGCCCGGCGGCGGTGCTGCGGGGGGACGAAGCAATGGCGCGGAACGTCGTAAAAGGCCTCCAATACCGCCCGGTCGCTGATTCCCCGCGGAACCAGTTGACGCTCGACCATGCGGCGGCGCTGGGCGTCATACTCGCTCATTTTTCTAGTCTTTCACAACTCGCCGCCGCCGCGCCAAAAGCGCCCGCAGCCGGATCAATTCGGAGTCGCTGAGGTTCTCGCGCCGCCGCCCGATCTCATCGGCCAACGCCTTGAGACCGGAGGCACAGGAGGCCTCCTTCATCTCTTCGCGCAGGCGGTAGAAGAGACTGCAGAAGCGGCCCCTGATTTCGTCCAGCACGTGAAAGGAGCGCCGGTGGGCGGCACACAGCCCATGCTTTTGAATGGAGCGGCAGTGCAGATCAGTGCCGTAGCCCTTGTGCTGGGCGAATCCGTAGAGGGGAAAGCGCCGGTCCAGTTCCACCATCAGCCGGTCGCGATGGTTCTTGGCCAGAATGGAGGCCGCGGCCACGCTGATGCTGTTGCGGTCGCCCTTGGGCACCGCTCGCTGCGGAGGCCGGTCGAGTCCGGGAATGGTGCGGGCGTCGGTGAGCACGAATTGGGCTTTCTCGCCCAACCCCTCCACCGCCCGCCGCATGGCCAACAGGGCGGCGTGATAAATGTTGAGCCGGTCGATCTCTTCCACATCGGCCGAGGCCAAGCTGTAGCACAGCGCCTGTCGGCAGATCTCCCTTTCCAACTGCCGGCGGGTGGGCGGGTCCAGTTTCTTGGAATCGTCGATTCGGGCGATGTCGGTCCCGCGAGGCAGCGCCACCGCGGCCGCCACCACCGGGCCCGCCAGCGGACCCACGCCCGCTTCGTCCACCCCTGCCACCACTTCCACTCCCCGCCCCCAAAGCACGCGTTCCAAGCGGCGGATACGCTGCATGCGAAGGGCTTCCCGCCGCTCCTGCTCCATTTGCCGGGACAGCATGGCGGCAATGCGGCGTACGCCCTCACGGCGATCGCGGCGCATCTGGCCCAGACGGTAGTTGCTGACAGGCTGCCTTTCCTCGAGGAAGCGGCGGCGAATCTCGGCGACGCTCCAGTAGGGGATGCCCGTGGCCATGACGGATCTCCTCGGTCGACTGCTCTTCCTGCGCCGGTTCATTATAATGACCCGCCGTGAAAAAAGGCGCGCCACCGCGGTTTACCTTCAAGCAACGAGCCCAGATCTGGTTGGCTTATCGCCTGGGACGTCTGCTCATCGGCGCCATCGGACGCACCCTGCGCTTCCAGGTCGAAGGCTGGGACAACTACCAGAGTCTGAGGCAAGCGAATCAGCCCGCCATTCTTTCCTTCTGGCATGATCAGATCCCGGTCGCCACCTACTTCTGGAGGAATCGCGGCATCGTGGTCATGACCAGCGAGCATTTCGACGGGGAGTACATCGCCCGCATCATCGAAAGTTTCGGCTACGCGACCTCGCGCGGATCGAGCACCCGAGGCGGCGTGCGGGCTCTGCTGCAGCTCAAGCGGCGGTTGCGAGAGGGACGCGACGTGGCCTTCACAATCGACGGACCCAGGGGACCGCGCCACAAGGTCAAACCCGGCCCGCTGCTCCTGAGCCGGAAAAGCGGCTGTCCCATCGTCTGCTTCCACATCCAGCCCCAGCGCTACTGGCAACTGGGTTCCTGGGACCGGATGCGCATCCCGAAACCCTTCTCCAAAGCCCTGGTCAGAATCGGTTCGCCTTTCTACCTTCGCGAGCAGGACTCGCACCAGCAATGGATGGATACCTACCAGAGGGAAATGAACCGCCTGGGGTGTTAAGATCTTTGCTCTTATGTCGACAGGCGTGGTGATTCTGCTGTTGCTGGTGGTGGCCGTCCTCTCTTTCTTGGCCGGGATAGGGGCCGTGCTGTGGTGGGCCGTGCCGCGCATCGAGAGGATGTACGTCTTCCGTCCCAGCGGAGAGGTGGCCAAGACGCCCTCCGACCTGGGAATCCCCTTTCAGCAGCATTTCATCGAAACGCCCGACGGCTGCCGTCTCAGCGCCTGGCACCTGCTGCCTCCCGACCCCATCGCCTCCATCGTCTACTTTCACGGCAACGGGGCTAACCTGGGCATCCTCAACGAGATCTTGCGGGACTTCTACAAGGCCGGATACCAGGTGCTGGCCGTTGACTACCGGGGCTACGGATGGAGCAGCGGCATCCCCTCTGAAGAAGGGCTGTGCATCGACGCCGAGACCACCGTCCGCTACTTTCGCGACCACCTCAAGGCGCCCAAAGCACCTCTGGTCTACTGGGGACGCTCCTTAGGGAGCGCTTTCGCCTCCTATGCCGCACACAAACTGCCGCCTCAGGGCTTGATTCTGGAGTCGCCCTTCCCGTCCAAATCGTCCTTGCTGCGCCACTACCCCCAGTACCGCTTCTTCTCCCTCTTTTCGCGCATCCGCCTGGCCACCGCCAGGTACCTGCGCGAACACGCGTTTCCGGTCTTGGTCATCCACGGCGACAGGGACCGCACCGTCCCGCTCGATCAGGGCCATCTTCTTTACCAGAAGCTGACCGGACCCAAGGAGTTCTACCGGGTAGAGGGAGCTGACCACATCGACCTGCATCTGGTCGACCGCGACGCCTACATGAGCCGCATCCGGCGCTTTGTGGAGCAGGCCAAGCCGCCCAGCATTCATTAGACGGCCCGACGCAGGGACGAGTCGGCCCAGGCGCTCAGTACGGCGCCGGCCAAGTCGGTATCGCGCCGCCGTCCCAGCAGGTGCTCGGCTCCGGGGATGGCCAGGAAGGACTTGGGTTGCTTGGCGGTCTGGAAGAGCTTGATTCCATGCTCGATGCCCACTGTCTTGTCCTCGGTCCCGTGCATCACCAGGAAAGGCTTCTGGTAGGAGGCCAAAGTCCCGGTGAGCGACAGTCCCTCCAGGTCGCGCAGGAATTCCTGGCTGATGGGGTAGGATCGGCCCGCGATGGTGACGTCCACCGAGTTCTCGGGCGGACGGCGGGCGGGGTCGAGGCCAGGCAGCAGGCGGTAGATGTTGCCCGGATCCGAGGTCGTCCCGATGACGGCCAGTCCGGCCACTTCGGGAAGCCGTCCGGCGGTGACGATGCTGATGGTCCCGCCCATCGAGTGGCCGGCCAGGACCACCGGCCCCATGCCTTCCTTCACCGCCCAGCGGACGGCCTGCTCCAGGTCATGGCTGTCGGAGGAGATGGTGGTCTCCTCGAACTCGCCTTCGCTGTCGCCCAACCCGGCGAAGTCGAAGCGCAGCGAGGCAATGCCGGCTTGGGCCAGGGCGCGGCTCAGGCGAACCAGAATCTTGTAGTTCTTGTTGCAGGTGAAACAATGCGAGAGGATGACGCAGCCCCGGCTCTCAGAAGGTCGATGCAGAATGCCCGACAGCTTCAGGCCTTGGCTGCTTTCAAAAACGACACGCCTGGTACTTGCATCCGTCATGGTGATCGCCTATCAAATGAAGGTGCCGTCAATTGGCCACCTTCTCAAAGATGCCCCGCGGTCCGCAGCGGTTTCCTCCGCTGGCTGCCGCGAGGCCGCGAAAGTAAGAACTCGATATGTCTCAACCCTCCGCCGCCAAGGCTACGGAGGTCAGGCAACCCGGCCTGGCCGAATTGGCCGCCGTCTTCTTCCGCATCGGAGTCCTCGGCTTTGGAGGGCCCGCGGCCCACATCGCCATGATGGAAGACGAAGTGGTGAATCGCCGCAGGTGGATTTCACGACAGGACTTTCTCGACCTGGTAGGCGCCACCAATCTGATTCCCGGACCCAATTCCACCGAGATGGCCATCCATCTAGGCCTGCGTTTGGGCGGATGGACTGGGATGCTGGCCTCCGGGGCCTGTTTCATACTGCCGGCCGTCGCCATGACCGGACTCCTGGCCTGGTTCTACGTGGCCTACGGAGACCTCCCCAACGTAGAGCCCTTGCTGCGGGGCATCAAACCGGCCGTGATCGCCGTCATCGCCCTGGCGGTGTGGCGCTTTGTCCCCAAAGCGATCGATCGCGTTTCGCTAGGTATTTTGGCCGCGCTTCTCATCGCCCTTTCCTTCCTGGGCTGGGACGAGGCGCTGCTCATCATAGGGGGCGGTCTGGCGGGAATGCTTTGGCTGGCCGGGCTGGCACCCTTCCTCAAGGGAGTGAAGTCATTGCCCCTGCTGCTCATCCTGCCTTTGCTCCAAGCCGCGCCGGGGACGCAAGCTTCATCCCCCAGCCTGCAGGGACTGGCTCTCTTCTTCCTCAAAATCGGCTGCATCCTCTTCGGCAGCGGATACGTGCTGGTCGCCTACCTGGAAGGCGAACTGGTACGCGAGAAGGCCTGGTTGACGTCCCAGCAGCTCATCGACGCCATCGCCGTGGGCCAGTTCACGCCGGGGCCGGTGCTGACCACCTCGACCTTCGTCGGCTATCTCATCCAGGGCTGGCAGGGCGCTTTGGTGGCCACCGTGGCCATCTTCACCCCTTCCTTCATCTTCGTTCTCGTCCTCAGCCGCTTCGTACCGCGCCTGCGTGAAAGCCGTTGGGCCGGTGCCTTTCTGGACGCGGTCAATGCCAGCGCCGTGGCTTTGATGGCCGCTGTGGCCGTCAATCTGGGCATTCAAGTGGTGACCGGATGGCCTCCCGCCCTTATCACGGCGCTCTCGCTGCTGTTGCTCTACCGCTTCAAGCTCAACAGCGGCCTGGTGGTGGTCCTGGGCGGACTGCTGGGCTGGCTGCTGATGTGAAGCCAGTCCCTCAGGATTTGGGAATGCTGTCCCTTCGGCTAAACCTCTCGCCTCCCGACTGCGTTAGCGCTCATGTAAGGAGGCACCAAGCCATGACGAAAAACACACCATCGATTACCGCCCTGCTCTTGACCCTGCTTCTCTTCACGGTCCCTGCCTTTGGGGGACAATGGCTGCATCTGTCGGTAGAAGAGGAAGGAAGCAACGAAGGGGTACGGATCAATCTGCCCTTGAGCTTCGCCAAGCTGCTCTTGCCCATAGTCGAGGACGAAATGAGGGCAGATCTTTCCCAGGTCGAGATCCATGACCGCGAATTGAGCGCGCGGGAGATGCGGGAGATCTGGCAAACCATCAAGGCGGAAGGAGACTACAGGCTGGCTTCGATAAGAGGCCGGCGAAGCGAATTGGTTCTGGCCCTGGAAGGCGAGTACCTGATCGTCCGCTCCAGCCGGGGTTCTCGTGACCGGGTCGACATGCGCCTGCCCATCGCCATCGTCGATGCGCTCTTTTCCGGCTCCTCGGACAGACTCAACCTGAGTGCCGCTTTGGACGTTTTGTCCAGCTACGCGCAGCAGGATGTCACGCTGGTCGACATCGTCGACGGAGACGACCGCGCCAGGGTGCGCCTCTGGATCAGCCCCCACAAAGACCGCTAGGGCAGAACCTCCCAAACAAGGCGGAGCCAACCGGATCCGCCCCTTTTCCTATCTTCTGGAAAACTTGCATCCCCCAGGGCCGACTTGCACTCGGGGGGTGAAATGCGTAAAAATTAGCAACATGCCCGCTCTTTTCCGGCTATCGGAGGGGTTGGTTTGACGGAGATAATGCGTAAAACCAAGCATTTAGACTTGACAAGAATGGGAATTTTGGGACAATCGTGACGCGGAGAGTTTTTTCCGCGCCCGATGGCTTGCCCGAAAGTGCGACTTTTTGAGCCGTAAGGTATCTTTTGCACTCAAACGATAAGTTCATGGCACGGGGGGGCAGTCGGGTGCGGCTGCGAGGAATCGGAGCTAGAACTTGAAGCGAGCCAAACAGAGAATGACAACACTGCCGCAGCCCAAGGCGGCTCGTCGCCCTGTACACGCGGGAGACGCACGAGGAATTCAAATGAAAGAAAGGGGCAATATGCTAAAGAAAGGTTTTTACTTGGCGATCTGCGCGCTGTTCATGGCGTCGATGGTGATCGCCCAACCGGTGAGTTTTGACCTCACGGGGGATCAGGAAGTTCCCCCTGTCGACACGGAATTCTCCGGTAGCTGTACGGGAAATCTAGACGCTCTCCAAACAGCCTTCTCGATTGATTGCACGCACGACGTGGACAACGCTACGGCGGCCCACATTCACCGCGGGGCAGAAGGTGTTAACGGACCCATCGTTTTCTTCCTCAATGCCGACACGACCTTCAGTTTCACCGTCACGGCCGAAACCCTGCAGCAGCAGGCCGATGACATGTTGCCCGTAGCCGGCATCTCTTTCGAAGAGTTCCTGGATGCGCTGCGGACTGGCAACCTCTACGTCAACGTCCACACGATGGCGAATGTGGGCGGCGAAATCCGCGGACAGATTCCGCCGACAGGCCAATCGCTGTACTTCGCCCAGTTCGGATCGGGCTTGGGCGATCCCATGCTCAACACGCCCACTATCAGTTCTCAGATCACCCTGCTGAACAGTTCGGCGACTCCCGCCAGCGGCACGGTCTCGTTCTTCGACGACGCCGGCATGCCGGCTGATGTGACTGTGGGAGATACGATGGCATCCGAGTTCCCGTTTACTCTGAACGGGAATGGCACTTTTCAACTTGATCTGGTTCCGACCGAAACCTTTGTGGTTGGATCTGCGGTATTGAATGCCGACCAGTCCGTGATCGGCTTCCTCCGCTTCGCCATCGAAGGCTCGGGTATCGCCAGCGTACTGGGACAGGGCGCCGGCACCTCGCTGGTGGCCCCGGTGACCGTCAGCGAAACGCTCAATACCGGTGTGGCCCTGCAGAACGCCGAGACGTCGATGATCACCGTCAACTGCGAACTGCGCGACGACACTGGAGCGGCGGTGGCTATGACGGGTGTTCCTTTGGATGGAAGAGGACATTTCTCGCAGTTCGTCACCGAGTTGTTCGACAGCGTCGATTTCAGCACCGGCTTTCAAGGCAGCATCGCCTGTTCTTCTGACAGCGGCTTCGCCATGATCGCCCTGGAACAGGGTCCGGCCGACAGCGGATTGCTCAACGCCGTGCCTTCGGTTCCCAACTAAACCTCAGCCGCAAAATGCGGATGACTTGCAGGCCGAGCTTCTGGTTTCCAGAGGCTCGGCCTTTTTTATTCAGGGTCGGTGGAATAGCTGCCCACCAGCCGAGCCACCAGAACGGCCATAAAGAAGACTCCGGCCAAGGCTTCCAGAATGGTGATGGGACGCACCAGCGGCGAGGCCGGCACGATTTCTCCAAAACCCAGAGTGGTGAGGGTGACGAAGCTGAAGTAGATGAGGTCGGGCCGTCCTGCGCCATCGACAGGGAAGTCCGTTCCCGGTGTCGCGAAAGAGCCCGGCGCGGCGGCTTCGATGAGGATGTAGAGGAATCCCCAGGCGACGCCCATCAGCAGGTAGGCGCTCAAGCCCCCGATGATGCGATCGACGCCCCGGCCTTCTCTGCTGAGCACGTAGGAAAGCACGTGGGCCAGGAGGTAGAGGTAAAAGAGGATGATGAAAATCAGGGCCAGGTAGCGGGCCATCGGATACTGGTAGGCGAGCGCGGCGACGGAGGCGGCTAGTTGCAGTACGGCCAGCACCACGGCAGCGGGAAGGGAGCGGCCGCGGAAGCGCAAGGCGGAGATTCCGGCGATCAGGGTGATCGACTGGAGAAGCAGAAACATGACGGCCGCACCGGGCCCCAGGTTGACTACGGGAGCCAGCAGCAGCAGCGCCAGGAGGGAAAGAAAAAGGAAGAGGCAGCGGGGCCGTTGAGAATGGTTGCGAACTGCTGGAAAGCACATTTCCCCTCCCCAGGACCCGACCCGCCTAGTAGCGGAAGCCCTTGAAGCTGACGCGGAAGAACAAGGCGTAGAGGGCGGGCACGACTCCCAGCGTGAGCAGGGTGGCGAAGACCAGTCCGAACATCACCGCCACCGCCAGCGGCTCGAACATGGGCCCTCCGCCCAGGTAGAGCGGGATCAGCCCCAGCACCGTCGTCAAAGTCGTCAAGAGTATCGGCCTCAGCCTTTGTTGAGCCGCTTCCATGATGGCGCGGGCCGGACTCAGCCCCTCTCCGATCTCGATGTCGATGCGGTCGATGAGGACGAT
Source organism: Acidobacteriota bacterium (assembly GCA_035471785.1). Taxonomy (NCBI): domain Bacteria; kingdom Pseudomonadati; phylum Acidobacteriota; species Acidobacteriota bacterium. The sequence continues at coordinate 39,629 of DATIPQ010000098.1, read as the reverse complement.
GGCGTTGTTGATGACGATTCCGGCCAGGGAAACGACTCCCAAGAGCGTCATGAATCCGAAGTAGGAGTCCATGATCAGCAGCCCCAGCACCACGCCGACGAGTCCCAGCGGAATCGTCAGCAGGATGATGGCGGCCCGGCGGAAGGAATTGAACTGGCCCACCAGCAGCAGAACGATGATGAGTCCGGCGATGGGCAGTTTGTCGTTGATGGACTGGCTGGACTTGCCCGAATTCTCGTATTCCCCTCCCAGCGACCAGCGGTATCCGAGAGGCCACTGTTGCGATTCTGCCTCCAGCCAGGGAACCAATTCGTCGGTCACTTCAGTCGCGGTTACGCCGTCGGCCAGATTCGAAGACACGGTAATGGTCTTGAGACGGTCGCGCCGATAGATCTTGGCAGCCTCGAACTCGAGGCTGAGATCGGCCACCTGCTTGAGAGGGACCGTACTGCCGGTGGCCTGGGAGAAGATGTTGAGGCTTTCCAGCTTTCCGATGTCTTCGCGGTCGGCTTGGGATGATCGCAATATCACCGGGATGATCTCGTTTCCTTCCCGGTACTGGGTGGTTTGGAATCCGCTCAGCAGCGTTTGCAGAGAGACGGCCACATCTTGATTGGAGACACCGCTGCGCCGGGCCCGCGCCGCGTCGATGTCGACCAGGATCTTTTTCGTCCTCTGGCCCCAATCGTCGTCGATGTTCTTGCTGCCCGGAATCTCGTGCAGCTTGGCCTTGACCGTGTCGCTGATGGCGAAGAGGCGCCCCACGTCAGGCCCCGACAAGCGGATCTCGACGGGGTTCTTGATGATGGGGCCGGTGGCCAGCGCCTTGATGGCCGGCTTGAGATCGGGAAAGCGCTCAAGACAGAAAGCTTCCAGGCGCGGCATCATCTGATTGATGATCTCCCGCGAGCTGGCGTTGAAGAGCAGGAAGGAATACTCCGGACTGGTCTGTTCGGGCGAATAGGAAAGGTAAAAGCGGGGCGCTCCTTGCCCGATATAAGCCGACCAGTTGACCACGCCCTCCCTCCTCTCGCCGTTAACCCTGAGTTCCTCCTCGACGAAACGCGAGATTTCGGCGACCACCTCCTCGTTGTACTCGATGGCGGTGCCCACAGGCAGGGTCAGTTCCGCCTGAAAGATGGGCACGTCCGAAGCGGGAAAGAAGATGTTGGGGATCAGCGCCAGCAACTGCATGACCAGCAGAAAGACCACCACGACGGCAGCCAGCGTCAGGGGAGGAAAGCGAAGGAGGACTTTGAGAAAGCCCCTATAGAGACGGTAGAAACGGGTTCCGAAGTCCCGCTTTTCTTCCTTCACCTTGAGGAACTTCACGCACAGCAGAGGTATGAATGTCAGAGCCAGAAGCCAGGAAGAGAGCAGGGTGATGGTCACGACCTGGAAGAGGGGAGCCGTATATTCCCCCACCGCCGATTCAGCCAGGTAAATGGGGAGAAAAGCGGCGGCGGTGGTGAGGGAAGAGGTGAGCAGGGGAACGCGCAGTTCGGCAGCCGCGTGGACGGCCGCGTTCACTCCGGCCTCGCCCGAGGCCATGCGAACCATGATGGCTTCGGCCATGACGATGGCGTTGTCGACCAGCAGTCCCAAGGCGATGATCAGTGCGGCCAGGGACATCTGATCGAGTCCGATGGAGAAGACGTTCATCAGCAGCAGGCTCATCACCATGGCCGAAGGGATGAGGGTGGCCACGATCAGCCCCGTGCGCAGCCCCAGCATGATCAGCATGACCAGCAACACCAGGGCTATGGCCTGCACCACGTTGCCCACGAAGTCGCGCACCTTGCGGTCCACCCTCTCGGGTTCGAAGGCGACGATGTCGAAATCCACCCCGATGGGAAACTGGGCCGGAAGCCGGTCGACCAGGGCTCGAACCTGCTCTCCCAGCGCGATCAAGTTGCCGCCCTCGCGCATCGAGATGGCCAGGCCCAGCGAGCGGTCTCCATTGGCGTTCATCATGGTGCTGGGCGGGTCGACATAGCCGCGCCGAATGTCGGCGATGTCCTCCAGATAGACAAGCTGGTCGGAATCGACTCCGGGCACGCTGATGACGGTGCGCGCCAGATCCGCCACCGACCCGAAGTTGCCTGAAGGCTCCAGTACGATGCGCTCCTGCTCGGTGCGGACGTTGCCGCCCGGAATGATGATGTTGCGGGCCTCCAGGGTCTGCCGCAGGAAGGTGGTCGACAGCCCCAGTTCAGCCAGGCGGGCTTCGTTGTACTCCACGAAAACGCGCTCGTCCTGACCCCCCACGATTTCAACCTTGCCGGCATCGGGCAGCCGCAGCAATTCGTCGCGCACGGCATCGGCCACGTCTTTCAATTGGGCATATCCGAACCCATCTCCCGTGATGGCCACGATGATTCCGAAGACGTCCCCGAACTCGTCGTTGACGAAGGGCCCGCTGATCCCATCGGGGAGGTCGGGCCGAACGTCCGCCACCTTTCGCCGCAGGCTGTCCCAGATGGGACGCATCTCGGTGTAGCTCTCCAAGATGTCGACGTAGACGATGGAGACCCCGGTCTTGGACTGGCTGCGCACCGCGTCCAGTTCGGGCATTTCCTGGATGGCTTCTTCCAGCTTGTCGGTGACCAGGTTCTCGACCCGTTCCGGGCTGGCGCCCGGAAAGCGGGTGACGACCAGGGCCGTGCGGATGGTGAAGCCTGGGTCCATGGCCCGGGGCATGGCCAGATAGGCGCTGATTCCGGCTGCAAAGACCAGCAAGACCACCACCAGGGTGATGCGGTCCTTCTCAATAGCGAAGCGAGTGATGTCCATAATGAATGGCCCGTTATGAGCCTTCAGATTTGATCTTCGGGACGGATCTTGACCGTCTGCCCGTCCCTGACTTTGCTGGTGCCTGAAACCACGATCAGTTCCCCCTCTTCCAGACCCTGCAAGACCTCCAGCCCCTCTCCCACGATGTCCCCGACCCGCACCGGCCGCCGGCGCACCCTGGCCAGTTGGTCGCCCGTTTTCTCAAGCACGAAGACGAAGTTGCCCTGGCGGTCTTGGGCCACGGCGTGGCTGGGCAGGATGACGCGGCGGCTTTGGCCCCCCTCCCCGAAGCGGAAGCTCACCTCGGCGGACATGCCGGGCAAAACGCGGGAATCGTCGCGCCTCAGCCGAACGGTGACGGGAAAGGTGTTGAGACTGGAGGAGGCGGCCACGCCGACTTCATTGACAATGCCCGCGAACGACTGGCCCGGAACAGCGTCGAAACGCACCTGCACCTCGCTTCCCCGGCGAACTCCGGAGATGAGTACCTCGGGAATCCCCACCTCCACCTCGGGAAGGTTGGCTTCGGTAATGATGACCGCCGGTTGCCCGGCGCTGACGTTCTCGTTGATCTCCACGGGGACGTCTCTGACCGATCCGCTGACAGGCGCTTGCAGGGTGCAGTACTCGACCTGCAACTGGGCCAGGTCGAGTTGCTTCTGGATGGAATCGATCGTGGCTTCAATGACGCGCACCTGGGTGTATGCGGCGTCCAAATCGGCTTCGGACGCGTTGTTGTTCTCGTAAAGACCTCTAATCCGCCTCAGGTTGGCCTGAGCGTTCTCCAGCTCAGCCCTGGCTTGAGCCAGGCCGGCCTCGGCCTGTTCCACCATGAGCTGGTAATCGCGCGGGTCGAGCCGGGCGATGACCTGCCCCTTTCGAATGGAATCCCCCACCTGTACGTTGAGCTCCCGCAAGGTGCCCGCCACCTTGAAGCTGAGGCGGGATTCCACGCCGGCCTTGGCAAGTCCCGTGAAACTGCGGGTGCGGGCCGCGCTGACGACTTTCACCTGCGTGTAGCGCACCGGGCGAATCACTTCTTCGGCCGGGGCTGTCTCCTGCTCCTGGCAGGAGAGCAAAGCCAGCGACAAAAAGAGCAGCGTCCATCTCCTGCTTGAGCGAGACACCATCATCATCTCCTTCGCAAGGGAACTCCCTGTTCCCGGTAAAAGGCGTCCACACGTTCGAACCAGACGTTGCGCTCGGCGGGCGAGGCCAGAAAGTCGAAGGAACCCACCGCCCGCTGGGCCTCCACCCAGTCGAGAAGAAACTGATAGACCGCGTTGGCTCGGGCCAGATCGGCGTTGACAACGGCCTGCTGAGCGTCCAACAGGTCGGTAATGTCGACCACGCCTTGCGAGTAGGCATCTTGAACCAGTTGGAAATTGCGGCTGGCCGCCTCGAAAGCCTGCCCGGCCAGAGAGATGGAGGCAAACGTGAAACCCGCTTCATGGGCCGCCGAGCGGACGCGCTGCTCGATGCGCTCAGCGGTCGCCTGGCGGTCGATCTCGAGGCGCCGGAGATCCTCGAACGCCTGCTGGCGTTCGGCCTTGCGGGCCCCGCCTTGAAAGAGCGGCAGGCTGGCGTTTACGGCGATGGTCCAGTCCACGTTTCCGTTCTGCGGCAAGTCGAAGATAGTGACGGCATCGCGGCTGACGCGGGTGTCGGAAAGGGATGCCTGAAGCACCACGTCGGGAGACCAGAAGGCCCTTTTGGCGGCCAGCAGACTGCGCTCCTGGGCTTCGATGGCCGCCTCCAGACGGCGCAGCTCGGGCGCGTGCTGCAAGCCCTCCCGGGCCAGGAAGCGCCGCAGCACCTTGAAGCTTTCGGGATCTTCGATATAGGCCAGGAAGCGCTCGTCGCTGGTCAAAAAAGCGGCGTCGTCCAAATCGGCTTCGGCGGTCAGAAAAGGCTCTTCCAAAGGGCGGTTGAGCAGCCGGTTGAGGGCGATTTCAGCCTGGTTGCGGCGCGCAGAAGCCTCGATCATGTCGCGACGGTCGTTGGCGATCTCGCTTTCCCAGCGGGTGACGTCCGACACTCCCGAGAATCCCAGCCTCTGGCGGGTTCGGGAGAGCTCCAGGTTGGAGCGGGTCAGTTCCAGGTTGGAGCGGCGAATGCCTTCCACCGTCTTGCTGATAAGGATGTTGAGGTAGGCTCTGGCGGTGTCGGCGGCGACATCGAGCCTTAGCTGCTCCCGCTCCTCTTCGCGACTTCGCTGCAGACTCTCGGCGATCTCTTGCCGGGCCAGCACCGAGTCGGAATAGAGCACCTGAGAAAGCGAGAGGCTGTTCTGGATGTTGGCTTGACCGCTGGCTCCAAAGCTGGCATCCGCCCGGTCGTCGTCAATGAAGGTGCTCAGGCTCGACACTTCCAAGGAAGGCAAACGCAGGCTGCGCGCCAGCGCCACATCTTGCAGTCCAGCCGATAGCGAGCGGTCTTGCGAGGCCAAGTCGAGGTTGCGGGCAATCCCTTCCCGGACGGCGGTCGGCAGGTCGAGACGGCGGGCCGCGCTTTGGCGGACGTCCTGCAGCAGTTCGGCCTCGGTGAGCATCTGAAAGCTGGGCGAGACGCCGATAGCGCGGGCGGTGGACATGTTGATGGAAAGCCGCTGGCGCCTGCGGAAGGTGACGGGCAACCGCGACGGCGCCTCTCCCTGCAGGATGCGCAGGACGGTCAAGGCCAGACGCCGGGAAAGCTTGGGCACGTCGGCGTCGAGCGACAAGGAAGCCAGCATACCCAGTTCAACCTCGCTGCGCCCCCACAAGGAGAAGGTCGGTATCTTGCGGGCGTTGAACTCCTCGATTCCCTGGCGCAGCTTTTGAAGGTCCAACTGCAGCAATGGGGCTACATAGGCCGCCTCGATGGGAGGGGCGGTGCGGATGGCTTCCACCAACGAATCCGAGACTTCCAGCACATCGTATTGAAGGCCCTTTTCAGCCGCCGCCTGACTCAGGTTCTGGTGCAAAAGCGGCAGCGCCCTGAAGATCACCTGGTTGACCACGAAAGTGATCTTTTCGAATGGGACCAATTCCTGGAAGACTTCCAGATCGTCCCTCAGCGTATCGGGGAAATCGATATAAGTCAGGTTCTCCACACCGCTGACCACCTCGCGCCTGGCCGCGGCGCCCTCTTGCAGTTCGATCACCTCGGAAGGAATGCCGAGCAGCTCGGTATTGATGGCGAAGGTGGCGACGACCGGCTTTCCCAGATTGCCGTGGCGGGCGGCCAGAAGAGAAGAAAGCGGTCCTGCCGCAACGATCAGATCGACCTGGGGATCGGCCAACAGGACCTCCAACTGGCGTCCCACCCCCTGCGGCGTGAAGTCGGCCTTCAAGTCCGCTACATAGCGCACTTCGTACTTGCCTTCCAGCAAGCGCGAAATGGCGGACCTGAACTCACCGCCGATGGTCTCGGCCCTGTCCCAGGACCCGTCGGTGAGAAAAGCGATGCGCACCTGGGAAAGGGGCGGGGCGGATGACGGCTGAGCGCTTAAAAAAGGCGCAAGGGCGCACAGCCACAGGATCCCCAGGATTGTCTTTTCCGCAAGCCGCATGTATACCGCCGCCGACACCAGGTTCTACCAAAAGGGTCGCGGCAGATTATACGGGAAACCGTCAGGCGCGCCTAGCCCGCATCGGTGGCGACGCCCTGTCAGAAGGACGGCGCTATCGCCGCCCCGCTACCAAAACCGATGCATAATGCGGGCTAGTGCTGCCGGTCATAAGTTCTGAGCCAGCCCTCCGCTCTTGTCCCTGACAGGGACAGATTCGCCAGCCCAGGGTCAGCCGCGGCGAGCGCTAGCGAGACGGCGGCGCCACCCTGGGTTTCAAACGCCAAATGTGGCAACGCTGAAAGCGTGAGATAACGCCACAGGGTGGCTCAAAACTTCTGGCGCACTGCACTAGGGCCGATCGAAGCGGTTCGGGCGCAGCCCGCGGCGGGTCTAGAGGGAAGGCTCGACCTTGGCTGCTGCGGCCTGAAACATCCGCAGGTGCTCCTCCAATTGAGGAAGCAAGTTGCGCGAATGATCGGGGATCAGCTCGATGGCCTCTTGTTGGGTTCGGACGGCCCCCAGGCTGTCGCCCGTGCTGTGCTGGGCCAGGGCCAGGGTGTCGAGAAATAGCCAAAGGTCGCGGCCCTTGCCGCTGCGCTCGATCTGGCAGGCCCGGGCGGCGGCCCGCAGCGCAGTCTCGGGCGAACTCAGCTTGGGGCCGGGCAGATTGAGCAGGAACCAGGCAGCGCTGTTGAGCTGATTGGCGGTGGCTTGCGGATAGTCCACGACCCGATGCAGCAACTCCGCCAGACGGGGCAGGATAGGCTGCACCTCGGCGGGCCAGCCTTTGCTCTCATAGAGGCCCAGCGACTGCATGAGCAGATCGACCCGGACGGGATGCAGACTCTTCCCCGGCGGAGCCATCAGCATGTCTTCAAGCAGCCCGTATGCTTCCTGGTCGCGGCCCATGGTGGCCAGGACCGTGGCCAGGTTGAACTGTGCTCCCCAAGTGTCGAAATGATGCTCGCCCAAGAACTTCTTGCGTGCCTCCCATACCTGCCGGGTCAGGATCTCTGCTTCCGTCCAGCGGTTGAGGCGCATATGGCTGATGGCCAGGTTGTTGATGGCCAGCAGCGTGCCGGGGTGATGGTCTCCGAAGTTCTCCACCCAGTCGACGACGACCTCTTCAAGCATGCGGTGAGACTCTTCCGCCCGGCCCATCGCAGCCTTCAATTGGGCCAGGTTGACCCGTGAGCCCAAGGTGTTGGCGTGTTTCGGCCCCAGGCTTTGGCTCTGCCCCTGAAGCACCTTGATCTGAAGCGCCTCGGCTTCTTCCAGTTCACCGCGCTGGGCGTGGATCTGAGCCAGGTTGTTCATCAGCCCCAGAATGATCTGTTCATCCTCATCCTTGATCCGGCCCAGGCCCTGCAACGCCTGACGATAATGTTCCTCGGCCTTGTCGAAATAGCCTTGGGCATAGTAGACGCTTCCCAGACTGGCCATCGACATCAGCGTCAGCTCGTCTTGCGGGCCCAGTTCCTTCTCGCGGATGGCTGCGGCCGCCCTCAGGTGATTGCCCGCCTCTTCTTCCCGCCCCAGGCTGAGGTAGGTCTTGCCCACCGTGTCGTGGAGGCGGGCTTCAACCAGCGGCTGATCCTTGAAAGAGGAGGACAGGTCGGAGGCCGATGCCTCCAGCAAGTCGACCACCGTGACATCGCGGCCCTTATCGGCCGGATCGGCCGAAGCCAGCATCTCGGACAGGAAGCTGACCACGGCTTCTGACTCGTCGCGGGCCAGGCGCGCCGAGTCGCGCTCATGGCTGGCCTGGAAAAAGGCATAGGTGGCGAAGCCGAGCCCGCCCAGCAGCGCCAGCAAGACCGCCGCGGCGGCGCTGAGGAACCCTTTGTGACGGCGCGCGAACTGTCCCAGCCGGTAGGAAGCGCTGGGCGGAGTCGCCTGAACGGTTTCGTGGCGCAGGTGACGGTGGAGGTCGTCGGCCAGGGCCGCCACGGAAGCGTAGCGCCGATCACGGTCGCGGTCGATGGCCTTGAGGACGATCCAGTCCAGTTCGCGGCGCAAAAGGCGTTCCAGCCCCGAAGGGTCGGTGCGGCGCTTGTCGGCCACCTCCCGGCGGCGGGAGGGGTCAGCCATCCCCTTGAAGCGCAGTGAAGGCCGGGTGGGATCTTCGTTGCGCACCCGTTGCATCCATTCCCGATAGCCCGAGGGCGTGTTGCGCTCCACTTGAAAAGGACGCACGCCGACCAGCAGTTCATAGAGAACCACCCCCAGCGAATAGACGTCGCAGCGGATGTCGAGGGCGCGTCCCGAACTCTCGGCCTGTTCGGGCGACATGTATTCGGGCGTACCCACCACCTGGCCCCATTGGGTGAGCATGGTGGCGTCGGTAAGCGGCTCGCGCAGGGCCTTGGCGATTCCGAAGTCGATGACCTTGGGAAGCGGCTTTCCTTCCACTTCCGTCACCATCAGGTTGGAAGGCTTCAAATCGCGGTGGATAACGCCCTTCTGATGGGCGTGATGAACGGCCTGGGCCACTGAAAGAAAGAGCTGGAGGCGCTCCCTGACGCTCATCTCGCGCTCATCGCAATAACGCGTCAAGGAGGTGCCTTCCACATACTCCATGGCGAAGTAGGGGCGGCCCATCTCGGTGGCGCCGGCATCGAAGACGCGGGCGATGCAGGGGTGGTCCATGCGCGCCAGTGCCTGTCTCTCGGCTTGGAAGCGGGCAATGATATGACGCGAGTCCATGCCCGGCTTGAGGATCTTCAGAGCCACCTTGCGGGAAAGGGGAGCATCTTGCTCAGCCAGGAAGACAGCCCCGAAGCCGCCCTCGCCAAGCAGCCGGACGAGCCGATAGGGACCCAGGCGGTCGCCGGGTTTCTCGGCGATTCCTTCCACTACGGCGTTCTGCAATGGCGGGACGGCGGATTTCCCGTCCTGGCCGTCGAGGATGCCGCTGACGTCATGAGCTTCCAGCAGCCGCTCGATCGTTTCACGCAATTGCGTGTCTCCGGCGCAGGCCCGCTCCAGGAACGGTCCCCGCTCCTCGGGGTCCATTGCGGCGGCCCTTTCAAAAATCTCGATCTTCTCGGAACGTTCTTCTCCCATCATCTCAAAATGCGTAAACGATGCGAGAGAGGGATCACCCTCACCGAAATTTGTTGATTCTTGCTATGAGAAAAGGATGACAGGCCTCAAACTGCCTCTCCGCTAGACGGAGCGGGCCGGCAGCAGGCGGGCGTGCCATGAGTCCGCCAGCGGCTTTTCGAATCCCTTTGCCCTCCGCAATTCTCCCAGCGTTTGCAGAGTGGTGTCGAAGACGCGGGTGGTGTCGTCGATCTCCCCGCTTTCCGCTTTTTTGACGAAAGTCAGGCGATCGGCGGCCTGGATGGAGCCGTCCGCCAAACGGTAAAAGACCAGAGCCCGGTTGAGGGCATCGTAGCCGGCTCTTTTGAGCTGCTTGAAGTTGGCCATGCAACTGTCCATCGAACAGCCCGAAAGGCCGTCGGCGGCGTCCCCGGCCACAACGGCGAAGCGGTCTTCCACCAAGGTAAAGGCGCCCGTGACCGGAATTTGGTGGGCGTTCCAGGTGGGCAGGAAGCTCTCGAGCTGGGCTGAAACGGCTTGACGTCCTCTCTCGCCGAGCGGACGGCTGAAGCCCATGATCCAGAGGCGGGACTGGTCGGGAAGATCCTTGAAGAGATTGAGGTCCATGTCGGTTGCCTTCGAAGCTGAGATGGGGCGCTCCAGGAGCCGGGCCCAGGGAGCGCCAGAGATTGTTTTCAACCCTACTGGCTTTCGCTCCAGGCGGCGTAACCGCCTTGCAGGCTCTTGATGTTCTCGAAGCCGTAGTTTTGGAAGAACTGGGCGGCCTGAACGCTGCGCTGGCCGTGCTGGCAGTAGACGATGATCTCACGGTCGCGCGGCCAATCCTGGATGATCTCCTGAGCCTTGGCCCGGTCAACGGCGATGGCGCCATCGATCTTTCCGTTTTCCATCTCCCAGGGCTCGCGTACGTCCAGCACGGCAACTTCGCCATTGTCGGCCAAACGCTGCTTGGCCTCCTCCTGGGAGATCTCGAGTGCCGCCAAGGGGTCGTAGATTTCAGCCGCTTCGTCAACCGCCTCGCCGCAGAATTTCTGATAGGCGCTTTGCAGAACCTTGGCCACGTTTTCAGCCGATTGCCCCTCGATATGATGACGTTCCACCATGTGGACGACTTGCCCGTCACGGATGACGGCGGCCGAGGGTGAAGAAGGCGGATATCCGGCGAAGTGCTGGCGGGCGCGGTTGACGGCGTCGACGTCGTTGCCGGCGAAGCTGGTCACCAGCCGGTCGGGCAGGACGTCGCTTTTCAGTGAGGCCACCACGCCGGGACGGGCCACGCCGGCGGCGCAACCGCATACCGAATTGATGAAGAAGAGGGTAGTGCCCTTTTCAGACATGATCTTGTCGACTTCATCTGCCGTCCGGGCTTCGCTGAAACCAGCGCCGGTCATCTCTTCCCGCATGGGTCTGATCATGTTCTCGTCGTACATTGGGCTTGCTCCTTAAGCTCTGTAGAATCTCGAATGTTCGAGGGCGGGCTCTTGGCTCCGCCATTTGGATTTTCTCTCTTTATTCTGGTGAAGTTCACTATTATAGCGAATCTTGCACTTGGCCATCGAGCGGGCAATGGGTCCGCCGCCTAGGATTGCTGAAAGACGATCTTAGGCTGCACTGACAGGCCGTCCGAAGCGGCGATAGCCAGCAGGCGGCCTTGGCAGAAGAGGCGGCACTGGCCGCGCGCCGGGTCGGGGATCATCAAGGCCGCCCCGTTGAGGACCCGCTTCGCTGCAGAAGGATCCACGTCGATACGAGGCAGTTCCGGCAACATTTTCTCCATCGGAACGAGGACCTCCTGCCATCGCGCTTCCACCTCCTGGGGAGCGATGGCCTGGGCTATCTGGAAGGGACCCGAACGGGTCCGGACCAGACTTTCCAGGTGGGCGCCGCAACCCAGCCGGCGGCCCATGTCGTGGGCCAGGCTGCGCACGTAGGTCCCTGAAGTGCAGTCGATCAGCAAGGTCCAGGCCGAGTCCTCGCGCTCCAGCAGTTGGAGACGGCTGATGGTGACGCTCCGCAGCGGACGTTCGGCTTGCTGGCCCTTGCGGGCGTACTCGTAGAGTTTCTTCCCCTTGACTTTGACCGCCGAGTAGAGGGGAGTGCGCTGTTGAATCGGTCCGCGAAAAGCCTGCAGGACCTCTTCCACCTGCTGCCGGCTCAGCTCGGGTACGGAATGCTCGTCGGTGACGCGTCCTTCGGCGTCGTAGGTATCGGTGGCGCGTCCCAGTCGGATGACGGCCCGGTATTGCTTGTCATGGCCTTGCAGATAGCGGGCCAGCCGGGTGGCCTGGCCCAGCACCAGCACCAGTACCCCTGAGGCCTGCGGATCCAGCGTACCCGCATGTCCCGCCTTGGCCTTCAAGCAGCGCCGCACCAGCGCAACCATGTCGTGGGAGGTGGGACCGGCGGGCTTGTTGATGACCAGGACGCCGTTGATGTCGCTGCGTTCGTATTTGCGCCGCCTACCCATTTCCGACCTCTTCCGTCCCCGCTTGACCTCGCCCGGCCTCTATCAGATCGCCCAGTTCCCTCAACACCCGGCTGCGGATCTCTGACCAGTCGCCCTGCAGAGTCATGCCGGCGGCGTTGAGGTGGCCTCCTCCGCCCATCCGCCGGGCCAATCCGCCCACGTCGATTTCTCCCTTGGAGCGCAGCGAGACGCGGCAATGGCCTCGGGAATCTTCCCGCAGCACCACTGAGGCCCGGATGCCTTCGAGAGAGAGCGGATAGTTGACCAGGCCTTCGGTGTGCTCGATATCGGCCGCCGCCCCCTGCAGGTGAGGCCGGCGCAGTTCGATCCAGGCCAGTCCTTTCTGGCGGTCGGTTTGCATCCGTCCCAGAGCTGTCCCCAGCAAGCGCAGCCGGGCCTCGGGTTGTCGCCGGTAGACCTGATGAGCAATGGCTCCCGGGTCGGCTCCGGCGCTTACCCAGCGGGCCGCGGCTTGGAAGGTGGAGGCATCGGTATTGGAGAACTGAAAGGAACCGGTATCGGTCAGCACCGCCAGATAGAGGCAGGTCGCGATGTCGGCGTCGAGGGGCGCTCCCAGCCGCAGCAACAGGTCGTCCACCAGCATTCCCACCGCCGAAGCCGTCTCGTCGACCCAATTGAGATCGGCAAAACCCGCGCCGCCGGGATGATGGTCGATGTTGATGGTGAAATGCTCCTCCAAGCCCGAAAGACCGGTCCGCTGGAAGTCGCTGCACTCCAGAATGACGATTCCCTGGTAGTCCCCTTCCACGCTGCGGCGCTGCAGGATGTCGGCGACTCCGGGCAGAAATGCCAAGACCGGCGGAACCGGCTCGGCGCTGAGGACGTCGACTTGCTTGCCCAGCCCCCGCAGCCCATGAGCCAGGGCCAGCGAAGATCCGATGGAGTCGCCGTCCGGCCCCTGATGGGATACCACAGCCAAACGGGTCGCCGAGCGGAGAAATTCGGCTATCTTGTGAGAGTCCATGAACGGTCGCCCCCGATAGCGGCAGCTAGCGGCTTGTCAGTAAGGCCACTAGGTGGCCAACAAGTTCACACACACGTCAAGTTTCAGGGACCGCAGTGAAGGCCCATTGCTCTCTGCGGTATGAGGCTGCTCGCTATTCGTAGTCGATGATTTCGATTTCGTAGCGGGTAGCGTCCATCCCCACCACCGTCTCGATATCGCGCACTACCTTCTCGGCCATGGCTTCCAGCTTTCTTTGGTCGGGGCCGATGGAGACGGCTCCCAGACGGGCCCGCTGCCAGAGATCCTGATGGCCGATCTCGGCGATGGAGAAGCTGGAACGCTGGCGCGACCTCTCGACCGCCTTGCGCAGGACGTTGCGCTTCTCCTTGAGGGAGTGGCAGAAGGGCAGGTAAAGCTCGATGGAACAGAAGACGATGGGCATGAACAGTTCTTAATGCCGCCGTCCGCGGCGCTGGCGGACGGCGGTCGATTTAGTGCAGTTCGGGCGTCGTTTCTTCGTGGGTGAAGCACTCGATGATGTCGTTGACCTTGACATCCTGGTAGCCTTCCAGCGAGATACCGCACTCGTAGCCCTTGCGTACTTTGTTGACGTCTTCCTTGAAACGGCGCAAGGAGTCGATGCGTCCTTCGTGCACCACCACGTTGTCGCGCAGCAGGCGGACGGAGGCGTTGCGGCGGATCTCTCCTTCGGTGACCATGCTGCCAGCCACCACTCCGTAGCGCGGCACCGAAAAGGTTTCGCGGACTTCGGCGCGTCCCAAAGCCACCTCTTTGACAGTGGGGTCGAGCAGTCCGACCAGGGCCTTCTCGATTTCGGCGGTGATGTCGTAGATGACCGTGTGCAGGCGGATGTCGACGCCTTCCTTCTCGGCCGCATCGGCCGCCGAGCGTTCGGGACGCACATTGAAGCCGATCACGATGGCGTCGGAAGCCGAGGCCAGTAGGACGTCCGATTCCGAGATGGCCCCCACACCGCTGTGGATGATCTTGACCTTGACCTTCTCGGACTTGATCTTGGTCAGCATGTCGGCCAGGACTTCCACCGATCCCTGGGCATCGGCCTTGAGGACGATGGGCAGTTCCCGCACCTCGCCGGCCTCCATCTTCGAGTAGAGGTCGTCGAGGCTGAGGCGCTGACCCCGGCTCAGCTCATGCTCGCGATGCTTCTCTCGTCGGTGTTCGGCCACCTGGCGGGCCTTGGAGGCGTCGCTCACGCCCTGGAAGGCGTCCCCCGCTTCGGGCAGTCCCTGTAGTCCCAGGATTTCTACGGCGCTTCCCGGACCCGACTTCTCCACGCTTTCGCCGCGGTCGTCGAACATGGCCCTCACACGGCCGCTGATCTTTCCGGCGATGAAACTGTCGCCGATGCTCAAAGTGCCGTTCTGAACCAGCACCGTCGCCACCGAGCCGCGGCCCTTGTCGATCTTCGCTTCCAAGATGACGCCGGCGGCTGAGCGGTCGGGGTTGGCCTTGAGTTCCAGCACTTCCGAGACCAGCGAGATCATCTCCAGCAGCTCGTCCAGGTTGGTCTGCTTGACGGCCGAAACCTCCACCATGACCGTATCGCCTCCCCAATCCTCCGCCACCAGTTCCAGGTCGGACAACTGCTGTTTGACGCGGTCGGGCTGGGCGTCGGGTTTGTCGATCTTATTGATGGCCACCAGGATGGGAACATCGGCGGCCCGGGCGTGATCGATGGCCTCGCGGGTCTGCGGCATGACGCCGTCATCGGCCGCCACCACCAACACCACCAAGTCGGTGGCCTGGGCTCCGCGGGAGCGCATGAGGGTGAAGGCTTCGTGGCCGGGGGTGTCGAGAAAGACGATGCGTTTGCCAGCGACATCGACATGATAGGCGCCGATGTGCTGGGTGATTCCGCCTGCTTCGCCGGCCGCCACCCGAGTCTCGCGAATCGCGTCCAGGAGCGAGGTCTTGCCGTGGTCGACGTGACCCATGACGGTGACCACGGGAGGACGCTCCTTGAGGTTCTCGGGTTTGTCTTCGACTTTGGTTTCTTCGATGACGGCCTCTTCGAAGGTCACGAAGGTGGGCGTCACGTTGAATTTCTCGCAGAGCTTCTCCATGATGCCCTGATCGATGGTTTGGTTGATGGTGGCCATCACGCCCATCCCCATCAGTTCTCTCAGGACGTCCTTGCTCTTGACCGAGATCTTTTCCGAGAAATCCCTCACGGAGAGGTTTTCGGAAAGGGTCAGATCCTGATGTTCGCGTTCCAGAGGAGGCTTCTTGACGCGGGTCCGCTGCTGCGGCTTAGGCTGCACCGGCGGACGCTCCAAAATGCGGGCCTGGCGGCGCTGGGGACGCTTGATCTCGCCCACGTCGCGTTCCGAAATGGGTTTGGGCAGTTCGGTGAGCTTGACCTTGGCGCGCTTGCGCTTGACCGCTTCCCGCTTTTTCTTCTCGGCCTCTTTCCTCTTGGCTTCCTCGAGGGCCTTTTTCTTCTCGGCCTCTTCGGCCGCCTTCTTTTCGGCGGCGGCCTTCTTCTCTTCCTCGGCGGCTTCCTTCTCCTCCGCCTTCTTGGCCTCTTCCTTAGCTTCAGCTTCCTCTGCTTCTTCGGCCTTCTTGGCCTCTTCGGCTTCCTTGGCCTCAGCCGCGGCCTCTTCTTCGGCCTTCTTCTCTTCCTCGGCGGCTTCCTTCTCCTCGGCCTTCTTAGCCTCTTCTTCAGCCTTCTTTTCGGCGGCGGCCTTCTTCTCTTCGGCCTCTTCTTCAGCTTTGGCCTTTTCTTCAGCTTCGTCGGCCTCTTCGGCCTCGACATCCTCTTTCCCGGCCTCTTTCTTGGCCTTTTCTTCCTCCTCAGCTTCGGCTTTCTTAGCTGCGGCCTCCGGAGTCATCAGCTTCTCGGCCTGTTCAGGAGAGACCGGAAGCGGACCTTCGGGTTGCTTGTCCTCTTCCGCCTCCAGGGCTTCTTCTTCGATCTCCTCGTCCTTGGTGACGGGCTTCTCCACCCTGCGATAGGCGGGAGACGTGCCTTTGCGCGGCTTGAGCGAGCCGCCCAGCGGCGACTCGGCGGACTCCTCAGGCGTCTCTTCAACCGGCTTGCGCACACCCTTGCGGGGGCCTTTGCCCAGTTGTTTGATGGACTTGCGCGGCTTGGCGGCGGGCGTCTTCTTGGCCTTGGTCTTTTTCTTCTTTTCCTGTTCGATTTCAGCCAGCATTTCCAGGCGCCGCCGGACGCGCTTGGCAATGTCCTGATCTACCTGCGTATCGGCAGACGGCACCCACACCCCGATCTTCTTCAACTCCGAGATCACGGTGGAATCCCGAATGTCGAATTCGGACGCGAGTTCGCTGACCTTAATCTGTTCCATTTGCACGTCTTGGGCCATTACGTCTTTAAGACTTCTCCTCGCCGCTCTTGTTTGTCCAATCCGGTGAGATCGGCTTTATTTCTCCTCTGAGGCGCCTTCCTCGACGCCTTCAGGGGCTAATTCCTCTTCCTCTCGGTCTTCTTCGTCATCTTCGCCGATCGGTCCCAGCACGTCTTCAGCCGTCAGTTCCTTTTCGGCCTCCTCCGCGCTCTCTTCCGCGGATTCGGCCTCCTCCGGCTCCTCGTCTTCCTCATTTTCCTCGTCTTCCTCGTCTTCGGACTCTTCCCCGACCGAGGCCAGAACATCTTCGGCGGTCAACTCTTCTTCGATGTCTTCCAAGTCTTCGTCGTCGAATTCCTCGTCGCGGGCGTGCAGAAAAGCCCGGGCGCGGGCGATCAGATCCTGGGCCGTATCGTCTTCCATGCCGGTCTTTTGGGCCAGCGTGCCGGCGCCGCTCTTGACCAGGTCCTCCACCGTTTCGATGCCGGCTTCTTCCAGCATCTCCTGCTGTTCCTCGGTGATCGAGAGAGCCACCTCTTCTTCCGGGAACTGCTCTTCCATCTGGCTGAGGATCTCGCGTTTCTTCTCCTCGGCGCTCTTGATATCGATCTCCCAACCCAGCAAGCGCGAGGCCAGGCGCACGTTCTGCCCCTTCTTTCCGATAGCCAGCGAAAGCTGGTCCTCGGGGACGATTACCTCCAGCACGTTCTCTTCCAGGTCGCTGATGAGGACCTTGGAAATGCGGGCCGGGTTGAGGGCGTTGATGGCGTACTCGACGATATCGTCGGAGTACTGGATGATGTCGATCTTCTCGCCCCGCAACTCCCGGATGACGGCGTTGATGCGGCTCCCTTTCATGCCCACGCAAGCTCCTACCGGATCGACCGTGTCGTCCTTGGAAGCCACCGCCACTTTGGCCCGCTCTCCCCCTTCGCGGACGGCGTTTTTGATGACCACCGTACCGTCGTAGACCTCGGGGATCTCCCGCTCGAAAAGGCGGATGAGCAGGGAGGGGTCGGTACGCGAGACGACGATCTGGGGCCCTTTGGAGACGCGGTGGACCTTGATGATGGTGACGCTGACCCGGTCCCCGGGGTTGTACTGCTCGATGCGCGACTGTTCGCTGAAGGGCAAAAGCGCCTCGACGCGCTTGCGGCCGATCTCCAGGATCACGTCGCGGCCTTCGCGGCGGCGCACCACGCCGTTTTCCACCTCGTGGATCTTGTCCTTGAACTCTTCGTAAATCTGCTCCCGTTCCGCCTCCCTGATCTTCTGGTTGATCACCTGCTTGGCGGTTTGCGCCGAGATGCGGCCCAATTCCAGCGTCGGCTTGGGGATCTCGATGAAGTCTCCTTCCTCGAAAGATTCGTCGATTTCCTGGGCTTCCTGCAGCGACATCTGCTCGTCGGGATCTTCGACCTCCTCCACGATCTCCTTGACCGCGAAGACTTCGATCATGCCCGTCTCCAGATCAAGGCGGGCTTGCAGGTTCTCGGTGGTCTTGAAGTACTTTTTGGCAGCCGCAACCATGGCATCTTCGATGGCCTCGCGGATGATGTCCGCCTCGATGCCCTTTTCCTTGCTGATCATCTCGATCTGCTGCCCTAGAATATTCGCCATTTATATCGCCTCGAACGCTCTTCGGCGTCCCTTCTGGTTAGTCGAATTCGTAAACCAGATTCGCTTTCTTAATCTTCTCGTATGGGATCTGATAACGGTTTCCTTCGCAGTCCATCGTCACGACCCCATTTTGGAAGTCCTCAATGACCCCCTTGAAGTTCCTTCTCCCGTCGATTTTCTCCGTCGCCCGCAGGCGGATTTCCCGGCCCACGAAACGGCGGTAATCGTCCGCCTTGAAAAGCGGCCGCTCGATTCCGGGTGAGGAGACTTCCAGAACATATTTTCGGTCGATGAAATCCTCGACCTCCAGCAGCACGGCGACGTGCTTGCTGACCTTCTGACAATCATCCAAGCTGACTCCTCCGGGCTTATCGATGTAGATGCGCAACAGAGAGGGGCGCGCGCCGGCTACGAATTCCACGTGCTCGATGCGGACGCCGTGTTCTTCGGCGACTCCGCGAGCCAGTTCCTCTGTTCGGGCTGCCACATCCATAGGCCTAAAATAAAAAAGTGGGCAAATGCCCACTCGAAAGAGTCTGCCCTGCGTAAGTATATTCCAAGACCGTTACAGGTGCAAGAAGGAGGAAGCCGGTCGAAGCGGGCAAACCCCAGCGGACTAAGGGCTGGAGGGGGCCACGGTCCGCACGACGCCCAACCCCTCCAGCTCCGGCTCGAGTTGGGCCTGCGGGCCGGTCACGGCCAGCACGAAATCCTGGGCCGAAACGTGGCGCATGACAGCCGACTGCAGGCGTGCGGCGTCGATGCGCTCGATGCGCAGTCCGAAGGTGGTCACGTAGCCGGCCCCGATCTCGAACAGGCGCATCTCCAGCAGCGTCTGCAACCGCCTCATGGGATCCCGCAGCGACTGCCGGAAGTCTTCCAGCACCAATTGCTTGGCTTCTCTCAGGCGGCCTTCGTCGATCTGGCCTTCAGCCACCCCCTCCACGAAACGGCGCAACTGCTTGAAGTACTCGGCCAGCAGCCCGGCCTGGCTGCGAATGCTGAGCTGCAGGAAACCCGGCATGCGGCGAGCCTCCAGCAGCGGCCGGCCTTGAATGTGGGAACGCGCCTCCACCGTTTGGGCCCAGTCAGGAAGGCTGAGCGTGAGGTATTGCTCAAAGACCTTGAGAGCGTGATAGTCGGGATCGGTCTTGGGCACACCCAGGTTGCCCCAGCGCAGGATAGCCTGGTCGGCTGAGCCATCCAGCAACAAGATATGGCCCCCCTTGAGCGGTTCGGCCCGGCGGAAAGTGAAAGGCAGCGCTTCCCGCCCCACCCATCCGCCCCAACTGCGGCTCAGGCTGCGGAAGGCGCGCTCGCGGTCGCCCGAGTGGTAGAAGGCCAGTTGGGCCTGGTTGGGCATGACCAGCCGGCGGTACTGAATCTTGATGTCGTTGAGGCTGACCTTCTGCAGCGACTCCACCGTCCCTTTAACCGGTCGGCCGTAAGGATTGGGGACAAACAACTCGGCCAGCAGCAATTCCTGACTGCGCAGCTCCGGGTCATCGGCTTCGCCGCGCCTTTCCTGCAACAGCTCCTGGCGGGCGCTCTGGAAGGCTTCTTCGGTGAAGGACGGACGAATGACGATGTCGGCCAACAGCGAAAGGACCTCCCCCATGCGCGCCGTGGGACCGCTGCCCAGAAAGTAAAGGGCGTCGTAGTCGACGCGGACCTCGATTTGCGCATTGAGGGACCTGAGGGCGAAACGCATCTGCTCGGGGGTGCGCCCTTCCGTGGAAGCCAGCATCATGCGTGTCATCAATAAGGTCGAGCCCCACTTTTCCACCGGGTCGAAAGCCGCTCCGTTGCGGATCATGAGAAGGAAGTGAGACTCCTCGCGGGTGGTGGGCAGGAAGAGAATCTCCATGCCGTTGAGCAAGGACTCCTTCTCGAACTCGGGCAGCTCGATCTGGCTGGGCGGCGGAGCCTGAGCCGAGAGGACGGCCCCCCATGGAGGCGTCGCAAGAAGGAGGACCGTCAGCAGCATAAAGCGTAGATTTCTCATCACCATGTCAGAATCGTCTATTTTATAAGATGTGGAGAGTTGATGCGAAACGGCGAAACTTTGATCAAAGACGTGAGCCGCCACCGCCTCGATAACGGCCTCACGGTGCTGGCCCGGCAAGACCGCAGCGTCCCGGTCGTCACCAGCATGATGTGGTACAAGGTGGGCTCCCGCCACGAAAGCCCGGGGATGAGAGGCGTTTCCCACCTCTTGGAACATCTCATGTTCAAGGGCACCGACCGCTACGGCAAGGGCGAAATCGATTACATCACCACCCGCCTGGGAGGCAGCAACAATGCCTTCACTTCGCTCGACTCCACCGCCTACTACTTCTGCTTCGCTTCCGACCGCTGGCTGACGGCGCTTGATATCGAAGCCAGCCGCATGGGCGGCAATCTCTTCGAGCCGCGCGAGTTCGAGATGGAAAGGAAAGTGGTGATCGAAGAGCTCAAGATGGACCTCGATCAGCCCTGGAGCGCCTTGCGCAGCCAGGTCGAACGCAAGTCCTTCCGCAGCCACCCCTACCGCTACCCCGTGATCGGCTTGCTGCAGGACCTTCGCTCGATTTCTCTCGAGCAAGTGCGCGACTACTATCTTCGGCGATACTCGCCGGCCAATGCCGTGCTGGTGCTGGTGGGCGATTTCGAACCCGCGGAAGCCCTGCGCCAAGTCAGGGCCAGGTTCGAGTCCTTGCCGGACGGCGGCCGAGAGGCGGAAACGGCCTGTCCTGAAGAGCCGCCTCGGCAAGCCGCCCTGCGGGTCGACGTGCGGCGTACGGCCCGGGTTTCCCGCCTCTTGCTGGCCTTCCCAGCTCCCTCGATAAGAAATCCCGACCACTACGTCATGCAGGTGATCGACCGGCTCTTGTCGGAAGGCAAGCTGTGCCGCCTCTATCAAAGTCTGGTCGAGGAGCAGCGCCTGGCCTCCATGGCTTCCACCGAAGTCACCGAAACCTATGATCCTTACCTGCTGCTGGCCCGCTTCGAATTGCGCAACGGGATTTCGCTGCAGGAAGCCGAGGAACGCATTCTGGCCGAATTCAGTCGCCTGGGCCAGGAAGCCCCGGCCGAGGACGACGTGGCCCGCGCCCGCAAGCAATGCTGCACTCAGGTCCTGCAGGAATTCGAGACCACCCTTGACCAGGCCGTGCAACTGGGCATGATGGAGACCCTGGTCGGGTTCGAGTACTGGGTGGATTACCTGCGGCGCATTCGTTCGGTGACGCCAGAGGACGTGCGGCGCGTGGCCGAGCGCTATCTCGACCCCTCACAGGTCATTGTGGGGCGCATGCCGCGCACCCGCAGTCAGGTCGCTTGATCAAAAACACCATGGAACGAGTGGACACACGGCGCCGCCCCGGCAGCGGCTATGACTTGCACCTTTCCCGCAGGCGTCTGGAAAACGGCCTGACATTGCTGGTTTCCGAATCGCATCGGCTGCCCACGGTGACCGTCAACGCCTACCTCCTGGCCGGTTCGGACCAGAACCCCCAGGGCTGCGCCGGCCTCTCCGAACTGACCTCGCGCTTGCTCGACGAAGGCAGCCGCAGCCGTACGGCCCGCCAGATGTCGGCCTTGATCGAGAACGAAGGCGGGAGCCTGACCGTCTTCTCGCGTCGCGAGATTAGCGGCCTTTCCTTCCAATCCCGCCGTGAAGGGCTGGATACGGGTCTGCGGGTCCTCTACGAATTGATGGCCGAGCCAGTCTTTCCACAAGCCTCTTTCGAAGAGGAAAAGCAGCGCCTGCTCAGCGACCTGGAAGCCATGGAAGACGATCCCTCCAGCGTGGCGGGACGCCTTTTCAATGCCCAGATCTACAGGGGGACATCGCTTCAGTACCCCTACCTGGGCACTCCCGATCAAGTGCAGGCGCTGGCGGTGGAGGACGTGAGGGATTTTCACCGCCGCAAGTATTCGCCCCGCAACACCGTGCTGGTGGTGGTGGGCGACGTTCAAGCCGGCCGGGTCGAAGAAGAGGTGACACGCCTCTTCGGCGACTGGCAGGCTCCCCATTTCGACAGACGCCCCATTCAAGTTCCGCCGCGCCAGAACAAGCCCGTGCTGCTGGAAGAGGTGATGGACGCCGAGCAGGTCCAGATCGCCCTGGGACACCTGGGGGTAACCCGGCTCAACCCCGACTTTCACCGTCTTCAGGTGCTGGACGTGATTCTGGGCAGCGGACCCGGATTCACCAGCCGCATCCCGCGCATCCTGCGCGACGACCTGGGATTGGCTTACCTCACCTACTCCAACATCACCTCCACCGCCGGACTCTATCCCGGACGCTTTGTGGCCTACCTCAGCACCTCTCCCGAAAACCGTCGCCAAGCGCTGTCCCGCCTGACCGAGGAGATCGGCGCCATGGCTCAAGGGGCCTTCAGCGACGAGGAACTGCAGACGGCTCAAGAGTTCCTGACCGGGAACTTCGTCTTCGATTTCGAGTCCAACTACAATGTGGCTCGCTTTTTGCTGGCCAGCGAGTTGTACGGATTGGGAATCAACTTTCCAGACCGTTATCCCCGCATCATCCGTTCCATCACCCGAGAGGACGTGAGGCGGGTGGCGGAACGCTATCTCGATCCGGTAAACTGCACTACAGTGGTGGTGGGACCATCCGCCCCAGTTGAGGATTGACCTTGAACTTCTATCGCAGACTTGTTCCCCTGTTGGTTTTCTTGCTGGCGGCTGCGGCCTGCGGCGAGCGCCAGGCCCCGCCTCCGCCCCCGCCCAGCGCCGACCGCAGTCCCACCGGATCTCCTGATGCCACGCCCGGCGCAACCGTGGCGCCTCCCTCGGTGACCCTGAACGCCCAGCCTCTTCAGGTGCGCAGAGGGGAGCCTTCTCTGCTGGATTGGGAGGCCACTTCGGCTTCCCAGGTGACGCTGCAGCCCGGAATCGGCGAGGTCGAGGCCGTGGGAAGCTTGCAGGTCTATCCCGAGCAGACCACCACTTACATTCTCAACGCGCTGGGAGAGGGGGGATCATCCACCCGCTCGGTTACGGTGGAAGTGCTTGCCGACGAGCAAGGACTGGAGGTCCAGAACATCGACCCCGATCTGCCCCTGGAAGAACGCTTCAAGCGGGCCGTCAAGCCCGTCTTTTTCGAGTTCGACGAGGCTGACCTGAGCGCCGAGGCCCGCCGCACCCTGGACGAAAACATCGAGTGGCTGACGTTGCCCGAAAACTTGTCGGTCCGCTTTCTGGTGGAAGGTCACTGCGATCAGCGGGGTTCCGACGAATACAACCTGGCGCTGGGCGAGTTGCGGGCCCAGGTGGTGAAGGGCTACCTGGTGCGCGGAGGCGTCGATCCCGCCCGGATCTTTACCGTTTCCTACGGCGAAGAGCGCCCCTTTGCCACGGGGGACAGCGAAGAAGACTACGCCCTCAACCGGCGAGCCCACTTCCTTCTGCGGCCTTAGAGGGAGCTTTCCATGTTTGAGGAAAAGGAAAAGAAGTCCAACAATCCGATGCTCATCTTTCCTTTGGCCGCCCTTCTGGTGATCGCGGGCGGCTTGGCGGTCTACTACCTGACTCCAGGACCTCCCCCGCCTCCCGGCGAGGTGGAAGGAATGATCCGAAAAGACACTCCCGAGTTCGAACGTTACAGCGAGAGCCTGCGCCTGGAGCAGAGCAAGAGCAGCATGACCGCCAACTTCAGCGGGGGAGAGACGGTTCTTTTCAAAGGTTCGGTCCTCAACCTGACCACCCGCACGGTCGAGGCTCTGGAGGTCACGCTGCTCTTTTTCAACAACCAAGAAACGGTGGGTGAGATTCCCCGAATGGTGATCCATCCAGCCGAGGACGAGCCGCTGCCTCCCCAGTACGAACGCGGCATCAGCATCGCCGTGGACGAAGAGCACTTTCCCCAGGGATGGCTGCGCCAGCACGCCGAAATCGAACTCAGCGGTTTCCGCTTCGCTCCCCAGCCCCGGCCCGTTCAATGACATCGGGCTACTCGACCTTCAGCACCACGACCGTGATGTCGTCATGCTGGGCCTCGCCCCTTGAGAAAGCCAGGACCTCGTCCAGCACCAGCTTCTGGATGTCGTCGGCGGTCAGGAAGACGTTTCCCGACACTAATTCCACCAGCCGATCCATCTCGAACTGGCGTCCCTGAGGATCCTGGGCCTCCACGACGCCGTCGGTATAAAAGAGCACCAGGTCGCCTTGGCTCAGTTGCAGCGATTCCTCCTCGTATTCCCGGTCTTCGAAGAGCCCGGCGGCCATTCCTCCGGCCGACAGCTTGCGCACACCCTTGTTGGAGAAGAGCAATGGGGGGTTGTGGCCGGCGTTGCAGTAGGTCAGCGTCAGGCTGTCGGCGTCGAAGTGGCTGAAAACCAGGGTGGCGAACTTGTCGGCGGCCGTTTGGGCATAGAGGTGCGTGTTGAGGGCTGCCACCGCCCGGCGCAGCGTTCCCGGTCCGCAGACGGGGAAATCCCCATCGGCGCTCTGGTAGACCACCCGGGTGCGGATGGCGCTTTGCAGGCTGGCCATGAGCAGGGCCGCCGAGATTCCCTTGCCGCTGATGTCGGCGATGACGATATCCAGCCGCTGGTCATCGAAGGGAATGAAATCGTAGTAGTCTCCGCTCACCATTCGGGCCGGCAGGCACTGGCCGGCAAGGCTGAGGCGGCGCACCTTGGGAATCGTGCGCGGGAACAATTGCTCTTGAACCTGGCGCGCAATCTCCAGCTCTTTTTCCAGGCGTTCTTTCTCGCCCAGTTGGCTGAGGAGGCGGGCGATGCTGGCCGACATTGAATTGAAGGCCGCCGAAAGGGCACCAAGCTGATCGGCCTTGCCTTCAGGGATGGAATAGCCGAATTCGCCGCGGCGAATGCGCTCGGTGCCGCTGTAGATGTTCTGAATGGAGCGGGTGATGTTGCGGGCGATGGCTACGCCTATGAAAAGGGAAACCGCTTCGGCTAAGATGAAGACGATTCCCAGCAGGGCCACGATCTGCAGCAGATACTGGCCCAGGAAGGTCTCCTGGGAGAAGTAGAAGTTGTAGTAGAGCTGTTCCAGGGGCACGCTGATGGCGAAAAGCGACAGCTCGGGATCGAGAAAGCGCATGGTGCTGCCGGTGGTCCAGTCGACGGGCGTGACCACGTGCATCCAGAAGATGTCGCCCCAGCCGCCTTGGCCTTGAAAGAGCACGCTCAGTCCGCGCGCTTCTTTCAGGGGGGTCACCGACTGGGGAGGCGTCAAGCGCAGCGAGGTGCGTTGTTCGATGGCTTCGACCACGGCCTCGTCAAAAGGCAGATCGAGAACCAGCAGCAGCCTGTCTGAAGCCTGGTGCATCTGCTCGAGGCTGCGGAAGTAGAGGCGCCCCCGGTCGTGCACCAAGCCGTCGAAACCCTCCCCGGCCCATTCGGGCAAGAGCAGCGGAGGCGCCTCTTCCGGCAGCCGTCCCGCCGGCCGCAGGGCTCCGTCCGCCGAGCGGAGGAAGACATAGGCGCGCAGATGAGCGTAAGCGGGCTCTTCTTGCAGCAGGTGTTCCCGCTCCTGCAAGGTCGCCTGCAGCAGTTGGCGGGGGCCGCCGGCCTGGCGCCTGGCATAAAAGCCCGAAGCCACCCGGTGAGAAGCTTCCTGCAAGGCTACGGATGTCAGCCGGATCTCATTCTCGAGATAGAGGGCGCTGACCTGGCCGAACACCAGGCGGAAGGAGATGATCCCGATGAAGGTCAGGATGAGGACAGGTATGAGCCCCACGAAGGCATAGGATAGGATGATCTTGTTGCGGACCTTCCACAGGAAGCGCTTGACCAGCCGCCGCATCAAGCGAACGGAATAGTAGGCCAGCGAGATCAGCAGTCCTGCCAGCCCCACGTCGCGCAACAGACCAAAGGCGTTTTGCGGGGCGGCCAGGGTGACGAGCAAGCCCACAAAGAAAAGCAAGGCGGCAACTGCGGTGAATCTGGACATGGCAGAAAAGGCTCATTATAGCCCTTGCCTTTGACACCGAAAGAGAAATGAAGGCCCTGTATGGGTGTGATCGTCGTCTTCATCGATGGAATCGGGCTGGGGGAGAAGGCACCCGGACGCAATCCGCTGGCTTGCTTCGAACCTCGCGTGCTGCGGCTCTTCCGCCGCTCTCCAGGACCCTTTCCGGCCGCCGGACGCTGCCTGGAAACCCGCGTCGACATGGGGGTCGAGGGACTTCCCCAGTCGGCCACCGGCCACACGGCGCTGTGGACGGGCCGCAACGCCGCCCAGCATATCGGACGCCACCTGAGCGGATTCCCCACGCCGGCCCTGCGCGGGCTGATCCAAGACCACTCCCTCTTCCGTCGCCTCAAGGAGGCCGGGAAAAATCCCACCTTCGCTAATGCCTACCGTCCCGTCTTCTTCGAGAAGCGTCCCCGCTGGGTATCGGCCAGCACCGTCATGTGCGAATCGGCGGGCGTTCCGTTGCGCACCGTCGAGCAGGTTCGCCGGGGACGCGCCCTCTACATGGACCTGAGCAACCGAGTCCTGCTGGAACACGGGCTGGTCGAGCGCACCCGCACGCCTCAGCGCGCCGCTCAAGTCCTGCTCTCCCTGGCCGGCGACTACGACCTCGTTCTCTACGAGTACTTCCTCACCGACATCGTGGGCCACCGGGGCGACATGCAGAGCGCCGTCCCCCTGCTGGAGCAGTTGGACCTCTTTCTGGCCAGTCTTGTCCAAGGCCTGGGGAAAGACGGTTCGCTGCTGGTGACCTCCGACCACGGCAACATCGAAGAGATCGATCATCCCCGTCACACCTTTAATCCGGTGGCGACCTTGTTATGGGGACCCGTGTCGGAGGCCTTCCCCGCCGAGGGCCTGGAGATCACCGACATCACGCCGGCCCTTCTGCGCTTCCTGTTGCAGGCTCCGCGTTGATGCTAGACTCGGCTGCGAGGTTCTATGAAGGACAAGGTAGGCCGCTTATGCGAACGGCTTGACCTGACTCCCGAGGAGTTGGCCCGCCATTTGGGCGTGAATCGGCAGGCCGTCATGAACTGGCTTTCGGGACGGGTGCGCGAATCGTCCAAGTCGCCCTTGATCGTCGCGAGACGAGATGGAAGAGCGCCTCAAGGAGTTCTGCCAGCAGGCCCGCGATTTGCGCGACCTCCTATCCGAGGAGGTACACGATTCCTTGCAGGAGATGCTCAAAGGGCGCGGTAAGGGAACCTCGGGTTGATTGCTCAGATCTGTTCCAGCAGAGCTCGCGGGACTTCCATTTTCATCAGCAGCAGGGCGTGGGCGTAGGTCTTGCCTTGCGGATCGATGCCCAGCGACAGCGTCCCGCCGCCGCCCAGCGACTCGTGGAGCAGAAAGTTGAGGGCCTTGATGTTGGGGACTTCAAAGCGCTCAACTTGGCCCTGGCAGATCTCTCCGAAATAGGCTTTCACTTTCTCGGCGGTCAGCTCCCGCCTGAGAAAGGCGTAAGCTGACGGGCTGCGGGCCACCACGCCGATATTGCAGGTGTTTCCCTTGTCGCCGGACCGGGCGTAGGCCAGCCTCTGCAGAGGGACTTCCTGGCGGGGACCTTCGGGCGGCCGGGTCAGCTCCTCCTGGCCGGCGTCCCCGCTTCGGGAAGGGGCCCCGGCCCGGTCGGGCGGCGCCGTCCAGGGCACCGTGACGCTTTCACCCCCGCCCAGCAGCGAAACCCGCGGCGTGACCTCCTCGGCCGGCAACAGGCAGGGCCAGTACGCGACCACGTCCTGAATGCGCGGACGCGCTCCCACGATGGCCACCCCCGGCACGGTGCTCAAGATGACGGAAGGGAACTGCTTGGAAAACTCCGCCACTTTGCCTTTGTCGCGGTCGCGGACGCCGACCTGCAGCAGAATCTCGGGCGGATCGCCCTCTCCCGCCAAGTGCTGATGGCAGGCGTTGTATCCCACCAGGTTGGCCCTGGTTTCCTCGAAGTCGAGGCCCAGACGGCGCAAGAAGATCTCTTCGATGGCGCGGCATTTCTCCACCGCCTCGGGGCGGCTCACGATCACCGTTCCCTGGGCCTTGTAGCCGTCGTGGTAGGAGATCGAAGCCTTCAGGCTCTCGGTGCGCCGCCGGCCCGTGACACCTGAAATCCTCACCTGGTTGCTCCCCAGGTCCTGCAAGCGGATGCTCGAGAACTCGGCCACGACGTCGGGCGTGATGTATTCCTGGGGGTCGCCCATCTCGTACACCAGTTGCTCGCTGACGGTCTTTTCGTTGACCAGTCCGCCCGCCTTTTCGTGCTTGCTGACCAGGAACGATCCGTCCTGGCTGAATTCCACGATGGGATAGCCCATCTGCTGAAACGACTTCACTTCCCGCCAGTCGGTGAGGTTGCCGCCGCTGGCCTGGGCGCCGCATTCGATGATATGCCCGGCCACCACCGCCGATGCCAGCCGGTCCCAGTCGGTCAAGTCCCATCCGAACTCGAAGGCGGGGCCGGCGATAGTGATTCCGGTATCGGTGACGCGCCCGGTCACGATCACCTGCCCGCCCATCTCCAGCGCCTTGATCACCGGTGTGGCGCCCAGGTAGGCGTTGGCGCTTTGAACCCGCTCCCGCACCGCCGACAAGTCCTGCCCTGTCTCCATGTTGGAAAGTTTGTGGCCCCGCGCCAGCAGTTCGTCCAGGCGCTCCATCAGGTCGTCGCCTTCCACAACCGCAATGGGGAGATCGACCCCGGCTTTACGGGCCGCTTCGGCGATCTGCCGGGCGCATCCCGAGGGATTGATGCCGCCGGCGTTGCTGATCACCTTGGTTCCGCTTTGAGCCAGCAGGGGCAGGGCTTTCTCGACCTGATCGACGAAGTCACGCGCATAACCCATCTCAGGATCGCGGGAGCGCTGCTTCTGCAGAATCGACATGGTAATCTCGGCCAGGAAGTCGAGGGAAATGTAGTCGAGAGGTCCCAGCGACAGTTGACGCTGAAAGGCCTCGAGATCGTCTCCCCAATACCCTCCCGCATTTCCTACCCGCACGGTCTTGTCCTTGGCCATGGGCCTAGTCTATCAGCCTTCATTTGCCCTCGCCGCCTCTGACTTGTTGCGTCCAATTCCGATCTTCTGCGTCTAATAAGTGCAAGGAGCGCCAGATGGAAACCACGATCGAATCGATGCGGCCCGAGGACTGGGAATCGGTAGCCGCCATCTACCGGGAAGGCATCGCCACCGGAGACGCCACCTTCGAGACCGAGATCCCCGCCTGGGAGGGTTGGGACGCCGCTCACCTGGCTTGTGGACGCCTGGTGGCGCGACGGGGACAGGAGGTGCTGGGCTGGGCCGCCCTCAGTCCCATCTCAGACCGCTGCGCCTACAGCGGAGTGGCCGAGGTCAGCGTCTACGTCTCTTCAAAGGCCCAGGGACAAGGTTTGGGCAAGGCTTTGCTCAACCGTCTGGTGACAGAATCCGAAGAAGCTGGAATCTGGACCCTGCAAGCCGGCGTCTTTCCTGAAAACGAGGCCAGCATCGGCCTTCACCGCGCCTGCGGATTCCGTACCGTAGGAGTCCGGCGCCGCTTGGGCAAACTCGAGGGACGTTGGCGCGACGTGGCCATGCTGGAACGCCGCAGCGACAAGGTGGGCCTATGACAGCCAATACGAAAGAAGCGATGAAACAAGAGCAACCTAGCCTCGAGGAGATCATGGAAATCCTGGAGCGCACCCCCGAGACCCTGCTGGGCTGGTTGGGAGGCCTCAGCCAGCCTTGGTACAGGGTCAACGAAGGGCCCGACACCTGGAGCCCCTTCGACGTGGTGGGCCACCTGGTGCACGGAGAAGAAACCGACTGGATTCCCAGAGCCGCCATTATCCTGGAGCACGGCGAGGAGCGTCCCTTCGAGCCCTTTGACCGCTTCGCCCAATTCCAGCGCTTCAAGGAGTGGACCTTGCCTGAACTGCTGGACCGCTTCGCCCAACTCCGCGAGACTTCCCTCAAAACCTTGCGGGGATGGAATCTGACGCCGGCCCAGCTCTCTCTGAGCGGAATTCATCCTGAATTCGGAAAGGTCACGCTCAGCCAGCTCCTGGCCACCTGGGCCGTCCACGACCTCAACCACATCTCCCAAATCGCCCGCGTCATGGCTCACCGCTGCCGCCATTCCGTAGGGCCCTGGTCGAAGTACCTTTCCATCCTCCGCTGAGAGAGAAGGCCGTCGCGGCAGTCAGATCCGCTGCAGGATTTCCCGGTAACGACGGGTGGCCGCCGCGCTGGGTTGGCCTCGCTTGCAGAAGGCCAGCTTGCCTAAGTATCGGTGGGGATTCTCGATCACCATCTTTCCGGCCTCGATTTTCGACTCCAGCGTCGCCAGCGCCTGGGCGAAGCGGTTGTCTCGCCTGGCCCGGTCGTAGAAGGAGAGGACATAGACGTAGTAGAAGAGGTTGTAGCGCAGGAACGGGAATTCCGTCTGCATGAAGAGCGAGCCGATCCCGAAGGAGCAAGGGCCCAGCGGACGCCTGACTTCCCAGTGCTCGAGAAGGTTGAGGACGGCCTGGTCGAGGCGCTCGTCGCGGTTCAGGTGCGGGCTGAAGCGGAACGCGTCCAGCACCCACAGCGTCACGCCCGGGTTGGAGCGGTCGCCGATCTCGCCGCGTCCCATGGGTGACTTGTTGCAGCGCCAGCCTCCGTCCTCATGCTGAATCTCGAATAAGTGCTGGAAGGTCTTGGCCAGACGCTGGTCGTCGGCGAAGCCCAGGCGGCAGAGCATGCGGGCGATGTTAGCCGTGTGACAGGGATAGATGGTCCCCTTGGGAGCGATGCGGAATCGCCCGTCCTCGCGCCAGGCGTCCAGTAGCAGTTCGCTACATCCCTTCAGAACCGGGTCGGAGGAACTCATCCCCAGTTCGGTGAGCATGAGGACGCAGTCGACGGTTGAAAAGGGGCTCCCTTTACCCAGCCGGCGATCTGAAGTCGTCCACAGGTCCGCGCCGTGCTGGTTGCGCTTGGAGAGGATAGCTTCCACGTCCTCCTGGTACTCTTTGGGCACCGCCATTCTTCGCCTCCCAACTACTCCATTCGTGAACCTGTTTCAGCGCAAGTTTCGGGCGAAGAAATCCAGGCTGCGCCGGCAGGCCAGTTCGGCGGCCTCCTCATCGTAACGGGTGGTGTGATCATCCCCCTGATCTCCCCTTCTTCGCTCTCCTCTCATTTGGCCGTCGGGATCATCCGCGGGTAGAGCAGGGCGTTGCCTGCCGCCACCACTGAAAACACGATCACCGCGTCCACCATGCTCCACAGGTAGAAGGGTTTGACGGCGTCGTTGTAGTGATTCATGTAAACGGCCGCCAGGCTGATGAAGAAGAGGCAGACCAGGCCGTATCCTTTGAAGCTCTTGGCCCACCATCCCCCGGCGAGCGAAGGTTGCATGAGGTGAAAAAGGCAGACGGCGAAGAACCACATCATGAAGTTGTAGAGCAGCGAGACGGCCAAGTCGCCGCCGCTGAAGTCGGTGTCGAAGACCTGGGGAAAGCGCGCCATGGGAGCATGCATGGGCCCCATGATGGTGAAGCCCTCGATGAATCCTCCCACCAGATAGCGCAGCAGATTCAAGAGCACCGTCAGCGCCAGCAACCGCAGCACAAGTCCGACAGCCATAGTAGTTGAGCCTCCCTTGTCGTCCCGCCAAGAAGGTACACGTCCGTAAGCCGCCCCGCAACCGACCTTACGCGGACAGGCGGGCAGGCGAGTGCGCCGAGCAGACTTTTTGAGTACTATCATCTGTCGATGAACGTCGACCGAGCGACTCTGGATTTGGGATGTGGCCGCAACAAGCTGCCCGGGGCCGTGGGCTTGGACCGCGTCGGACTGCGCGGAGTGGACGTGGTCCATGACCTGAACCAGCCCCCGTTCCCTTTCGCGGACAATTCTTTCCACAAAATCCGGCTGATCCACGTCATCGAGCATCTCGAGTCGATTCTCAAAGTCATGGAGGAAGTGCATCGCCTTGGGAAGCCCGGCTGCCGGGTCACCATCGTGACCCCCCATCACACCGACGCCATCTCGTGGCAAGATCCCACCCACCGGTGGCATCTGAACGGCTACTCCTTCAGCTACTTCGATCCGGACTACCGCACCAACTACTATTCTCCGGCCCGTTTCCGCCTGGTCAGCCACCATCAGGAGCTGGCCTCGATCTGGAAGGTCCTGGGCCTGCAGGCTCTCATCAACCTGGACAACCTCTTCCCCGCAGTCCGCTTCGTCCGCCGTTTTTGGGAACAGCACCTCTGCTTCCTGCTGCGCGGCAAGCAGATGACGTTCGTGCTGGAAGTGCTGAAATGACCCGCAACACGTTCGTGTCGAGGACGATGCGAATCAACGTTCCCGAGCCCTTCGAACCGCCTCGCCTATGTCAGCGGGCTTCAGGCCTGCGGCGCGCGCCTCTTGCCTGGCCTTCTCCAGGATTCGATCAAAGTCCCTCATAGATGGTGCCTCGATCCTCTTAAGCACCACCACGCCGTCCTCGCCGACGACAATGAAGCGCTCTCCCAGGCCATACCCTTTTCTTGCCCCGTGGTTGACGACTCAGTCCGAGGTCCTGACAGGCGAAGAAAGCGATGGCGGCGGCAGCCGGTCTTCGATCGAATCGGGACTCAGGTTGAGGCGTTCGATCACAGTCTTGAATCGAGGGTCGCTGCGAAGTCCATCGAAGAGTGGGTCGACGAGAATCTCCAGGACAAGCCGGTTGCGTTCATGATAGGCACGTTCCAGCCAGGCCAGGGCCGATTCCCGATCACCCGCCCGCGCGTAGGCGCGAGCGAAGTGCATCGCGGCCACGTATTCGCCTTGGGACAACTTGGCTTGCAGACGTTCGACCTGTTTAGCGAAGACAGCCTTGATGGCTGGGGCGTAACCCGCTTGCTGGTAAACGCTCTCAAAAAGCGCCGCCAGTTCACGGTCGCCCTGCAGAGTCAGCGCCCGCAGGAACGACCTGGCTGCGGCGACTTCCTGTCCCAGTCTTTCGTAGACTTGCGCCTGCAGCTCGAAGGTCAAGGCGTCATTCGAGTCGAGTTGAAGCGTCTTGGAGAACTGTTTCAGTGACTCCTCGTCGCGGCCTAGAAGGTAGAGGGCCCAGCCGAGGTTGCGATTGTACCGAACCGAAAAGGGGTCTAACACGAGCACATGGGTGAACTCAGCAATGGTTCGTTCCTCCCATTTCAAGAGCCAGGAGAACGATCCCATGTGGTTATGGACTTCCGCGTAACTCGGATTGAGCTCCACTGCTCGTTTGAAAGATTCGAGTCCGCCTTTCCAGTCTCGGTCGCGGTAGAGTCGAAGGCCCGCCAGCGAGTTGTAGGCCTCGGCCAAGTCGGGGTCGAGTTCGAGGGCTTTGAGCGTGGCGTCCTCCATCAGAGGCCAGCACTCATCGGGCGGCAGCCGGCCTTGCGAGACGGCAAATCCATAGAAGTCGGCGATCCCGGAGTAGGCGGCCCCAAAGCCCGGATCGAGTTCCACCGCTTTTTGGAAGTGACCTAGACTCCTGCGGTAGTCTTCGAAAGTGGCCTTGTTCCAGTAGAAGCGGCCCCAGAGATACTGCTCCAGGGTTTCGGGATCGACAGCGCGCCGTTTGCGAGGCGAAGGGCCACGATTCCCTCTCAGCTTCTGGGCGAGTTCCCCGACTACTCGCTCCGCGATCGCGTCCTGGACGGAGAAGATGTCGTGGAAGTCCTCGTCGAATCGATCCGACCAGAGCTGCCTCCCGTCCGCCACGCGGATCAATCGTGCGGTGATACGAATGCGTTCGCCATCGCGTAGAATGCTGCCGTCGAGCACGGCGTCGACAACGAGTTCCTGGCCAGCCCGCACTGGGTCAAGCTCTAGACCATGGTATTTGCGAGATGCCGATATCGGCCGAACGATCATGTCCCCCGCCGCGCTCAACTGGGTGATCAGCGTGTCGGCCATGCCCATCTCGAGAGCCTCATCGCGCGCTCCGGGCAGCAGCGGCTTGAATGGCAGTACGGCTACCGATTCAAGCAGGTCCGAGTCTGCGGGAGGCAGCGTCGGATTCTCGGCGAGCGAAGCCAGGTAGACCAGCCCGAGCAAAGCGATTACAAAGGTCAAGCCCCCGCCCACGAACAGGCCCCGCCACTTTTGCCATCCGATTGGCGGAAGATCCTCGGTTCCCGCCTTGCTGACTGCGCCGGTGCCATCAAAGGAGGCGTCGCAACCTCTCTCCAGGCGATAACCCCGACCGTGCACCGTCTTCAGGCATTTCGAGGATTCGAGGCCCAACGCCTGGCGAATTTCCTCGATGCATTTGCCTAGAGCCCCGTCGGTGACTGCCCTGCCCAGCCAAAGGTCCTCGATCAATTGGTCCTTTGAAATCAGGCGGCCTTGAGCTTGGGTGAGATAGCGAAGGACTGCAAAAGTCTGGGGACGCAGATGGACGGGCTCCTCATTTCGCAGCAGAACGCCACGACCCAGGTCCAGGACACAGTCTTGAGAAAGTCGGATCGTCTCGTCGCTCATAGAGTACAAGCGGGAGCCGTTGCGGTCGCGAGGCATGGCGCTTTCCCTTAAGGTGCAACCTGCGTTCGCGAAAGTTTCCCCAAACTTTCGCGGAACTTTCGATACCGTTTGCCGGGCAATATATAGAATCTCCGCTCGGCGAGGCGCATCGAGGGATCCGATGAACCCTGGCGCCCCGCGAGAATTATAGAGGATTGCAGCCAAGGGCTGCGCGCGATGCGGCGCATGCTGCCGAAGGTTTCGGTACGTCTAGGCGTGACTCAGCCACACCAGCCCCTGGCGGCGCCCAGAAGACTCCAGGAGATTAAAGATGATTCGTCACAAGTTTCGTTTGTTGTTGTTGCTGCTTCTTACCCTGTGCGGAGGGCCCCTGTGTCACCTGATTGCCCAGTGCCAGGTCTCGGCCGTGACGGCAGGTCTACGGGCTCCCGTGAAGATTGTTTTCAGTGGCTCCGACCACCTCATCGTTACGGAAGCCGGGAATGGACCCAACACGGGGCGCATTTCAGTGGTCGACGTGACCAGCGGGATCAGGCGAACGCTCGTCGAGGGCTTGCCTTCGGGGTTTTCGCCGCCCGATAACGCTCCCAGCGGGCCCAGCGGCATCGCTCTGCGCGGCCGGACGCTCTACTTGGCAATCGGCAACGGAGACGTCACGGTTGCCGGTGCTGTCCCAGGCACAGACGTTCCTAACCCTATTCCTTCCTCGCCGATCTTCAGCTCGGTCCTGGCGTTACACTTCAGTAACTACGTTGAGGACTCAACCGCCGGTTTCGCCTTGACGCTGGAGGATCACGAAGCCCTGAGTGAACGGTCTCAGCTCAAGCTGGACAACGGTATGGGCGACAAGCTGACGATCCGTCTTATCGCGGACTTCCAGGACTGGGTTGCGGACCCAAGACCGGGGGAACCGAACGCTGTGCGCCATTCCAATCCTTTTGGGTTGGCGGTGCTCGATGACGAGCTCTACTTGAACGACGCCAGCATGAACTCGATCCGGGTCATCCAACTGACCACCGGGGACAGCGAAACACTGACGACCCTTCCGCCACTGCCCAACACGCGGCCATTCGGTCCTCCCCTCGTCGAACCGGTTCCAGACAGCATCCGGGCTCTCTCTTCACAGGAACTTCTGGTCACTCTCCTAAGCGGGTTCCCCTTCCCTCCGGGCCAGGCACGGGTGCTCCAGGTCGACCGGGAAACCGGCGCCGCCGAGGCGCTCATCACGGGTCTCACCTCCGCCATCGATGTTCTCCCCTATCGGAGCTTTGGTAACGAGATGTCGTATCTCACCCTCGAATTCAGCGCCGATATGCTGGTTCCGGGCACGCCGGGGCGGCTGAGGCTCTTTTCCCCCGGTAGTTCGCCGGTTGACCTCTCCACATGCCTTATCACACCTACTAGCATGGCCCGCGATCAGCAAAGCGGCGACATCTATGTGTCGGAGATTTTCACTGGCAGAATCGTGCGAGTTGTCCCCTAAACCCAAAGCGTCCTATTGCGGGGCCGCATTTCTCCGAATGTCGCCCCGAACCGACGCCACCCTGGCCGGAACTCTCCTCAAGCAGGGGGGCCGGCCAGGGCAGCGTGTGACAAGGCCTGATTCCCGCGAGGACAGTCGCGTGGAGTGTCGGAGCTATAGCACTCGGTTGCTTCTTGTGGGTCTGGATTTCGGGGCAGGTACCCCAGCGAACTGTGAGGGCCGCGCCAAGTCTGATTATTGCTCTAAGCTTATTCCCGTGTGCCGAGCCTGCGGTTCGGTTCGCCTCATGAGGGCCTCAGTCTGGCTTGGGCTGGAAAGCGTTGGAGTTTTTGATGCGCGTATTTATCAGTCATTCATCCAAGGCCAAGCCCGCAGTTGAGGCGCTGGCCATCTTTCTGCGCCGGCGCGGAATCGAGGCCTGGCTGGACAAGTGGGAGATTGCAGCCGGCGACGACATCGTGGCTTCCATCAATCAGGGCGGGTGATGGCTGCACGTCACTGTTCGTCCGGCTCGACAACCGGCCAGCCTGCTACGAGCTTGGGCCCCTCGCGGGCAGATGTTGATCCACAAACTCCCTCGGTGTCAGGATGTTCACTCCTCGATACTCCTCGACTTCTACTAGCGCCTTGTCGCCGCTGATGACGAATTCACAATCCAATGCCACGGCGCAGGCCAGGAACTTGTCGTCGTCTGGGTCTATGCAGACCTGTTCCTCAAGTACAACGGGGTCTACAAGCCTCGATCTGATCGCTACTAGCCGGAGGAAAGGCTCCAGATCGACATGACGGTATTTTTCGGCCAGCCTTTCGCCAGTTTGCCAGTATTCCTCAAGAATCTCTGTGGACACGACGATCTGTATCAGCCCGCCGCGCCAAGCTTGCAGAATTTCTCCCGGAGGACCACCGAAGAAGAGCCCGGACAGCAACACGTTCGTGTCGAGGACGATGCGAATCAACGTCCCCGAGCCTTTCGAACCGCCTCGCCAATGTCCGAGGGCTTCAGTCCCGCGGCGCGCGCCTCTTGCCTGGCCTTGTTCAGGATCTGATCAAAGTCCCTCATAGATGGTGCCTCGATCCTCTTAAGCACCACCACGCCGTCCTCGCCGACGACAATGAAGCGCTCTCCGGGCTCCAAGCCCAGTCGTGTCCGAACTTCCTCAGGAATCACCACCTGCCCCTTCGATGACATCTTGGTTGTCGCTACTTTTGACATCGCTGTATCCCCAACTTACCAGTAAGACTATACACGCGACAGTGCGAGCTCGGCAAGTGTCTGTGAGCTTCGAGAATGAGAGGAGGAACAAGACGGTAGAAGAGGAAGTAGTAGCTGCGAAAAAAGCGAAGAAAGGGGCCTTCTCACGTCTTGACCCGATGCTGTACCAACTTGTGGGCGATGCCTACAGTTGAGGCTGGGATGTAGATTCCTTCGTCTTTTCTCGGCTCAGTCGGCGGCGCTGGGACGCGGCGGGCCGGAACACGACGGAACATGAATTTGGGCACATTCTTAGAGGCGATGTCTTCTCTAGGCCTCTTATCCCCTTGGTATCGAAAGCTCTGCGTGACATAAGAGTAGATGCACTAATTGGCCATCAGAGAGTGCTCAGGGATCTTGAGAGGCGTTCGCTTCTCCACCGCCTTTTAAGGCGGTGGATTCTTGGTGCGGCTAAAGTCGCCTAAAGGGTCCTTCTGGTTGATGATCCCAAGCTGTTTTTCCTGATCCTGGGCACGGCAGCAGCCACCTTCAATCTCTTCGAAAGTCTGCTCACGGCCCTTTTGATGTTCGCTCTGCTTTACGCGCTGGCCCGCTGGGCGGCGCAGAATGACCCCGCCGTGCTCAAGGTGCTGCTCAATTCCTCCAAGCAGCGACATCCACACCACCATGCGCTATGCGCACTTCGCGCCCAGTCATGCTCACAGGAGCGTGATCGAGGCGCAGCGCCGCGAAGCGGCAGAAGCCGAAATTACGCAGGCGGCAAACAGGCAACAGGCGAAATGACCGAGAGGGAAATGGAACAGGCGGACGGCTAACTCGTTGATTCTATTGGTGCCGGAGGGGGGATTCGAACCCCCACGAGGAGTAAACCTCGCCAGATTTTGAGTCTAAAATCGGCGAGATCCAAAGCTGTCCAAAACTAGGAAAAACCCAACAACGACTCGGGTTTTCGCCACACAGACCGATCCGTTCCTATCCCTTTCTGGCCGTTTCCAGGTGGATACAAACTGGCTACACTCGGCGGCCCCTCCGCCCTTGGGCACCTTTCAGACCAGCACTCGACGATCCAGGCTTTTCCTATTGCTAAAACCTTCCCACCACACCGAACGATAAGCGTCCGAGATTGAAGTCTTCGCCGCCGATGTCCCAGATACGGAGCCAGTCGCTTTGAAAGACCCGGATTGCGAAGTGTTCGGTGACCCCGACATCCACCCCACCCCCGATCACAGTCGAGAAGCCGGTTTCGCCAACCCCGACGCCGAGTAAACCAGCGCTGATACGGCTGGCACCAAACAGGACATGTCCGAAGCCGCGAACACGCCCGGTGCGGCGAGTGAATTCAGGGCCAATGGCAAAGCTGTACCAAGAGACATCAAGAACCCTGAAGTCAGTGTAATGGCCCGACACATCACCCGTAATGGCCAGCCAATCGGTCAAGTGGCCAGTGATGGCTCCGTTGAAGCCGTTCCAGTTGAGGCCGCCCGAATCCCCTTCCGAGCGCCCGTAGCTGTATCCTCCAAACAGAGTGACTTTCGTCGGTTCAGGAGCTGCAGGGAGGGGTGCGGCTGCCGCCTGGGGCGCCTCGGCATCAATGATGAGTTTAACCAGTCTAGATGAAGCACCGGCTCCCCTGAGAATCATGATGTCGAATGCAGACTTCTCGCAGGCGCAACCCGAAACAGCAATCTTCTCGATGATGATGTCTTCGGAAACACCCGATTTGAGCATCTGGATGATGTCCTCATTTGTGAGGGGTTCTTCCTGAGCTGAAACAAATCCGGTCAGCGTGACGGTCAAAAGTAAGACAAGCTTGTGCATTGCAAGTCCTCCAATGAATCTAAGAATTACATTTAGAAATGGGTTCAGAGTACACTCTCAATTG
Source organism: Acidobacteriota bacterium (assembly GCA_035471785.1). NCBI lineage: Bacteria > Pseudomonadati > Acidobacteriota > Acidobacteriota bacterium. The sequence goes on along the minus strand of DATIPQ010000098.1, from coordinate 805 downwards.
GCTACGAGAGAGCATAGCATAGAATTTCGTCGCTCTGAAACATCGTCTCTCCTTTCGTTGCGGGTCGGGGCCGTGGCCGCTGAAGATGGCGTGATCGGGGCTTACACCGTCTTGCTCGGAGAAACCGGTATGCGAAAGTCCGAGGGCTTGCGGCTCAAGGGGCAACACATCCGCCAGCGAGAGCGGATGGTCTTGATTGGCCGCGCCAAGAGCGGGAAGGTGAGGTCCGTGCCCTTGTCGGATCTCGCCTTGGAGTGGCTTGGGAAAGTGATCCGCTTTATCGACATTCCATTGGTTTTCGTTGACCCGGTACGCAACAGGCCCTGGCTCGACCCCCGGACACCGTTCGCAAGGGGGAAGGCCAAGGCGAACCTGGAATGGGTCGGCTTTCACGGGCTGCGTCATTTCAGGGCAACCCAATGGCTCATCCATGGGGTGGATGTCAACACGGTCAAGGAACTGCTGGGCCATGCCACCATCCAAACCACCATGCGCTACGCGCACTACGTCCAGACGCACGCGCTCAAGGCCGTGCGCGGAGCGCAGCGAAACGAGGCTGAGGAGTGGAGACAGTCAGTGGATACAAAGAGGAGACAGGGACGATGAAGACGGGGCAGCGGATCAAGCCGAACGGCGCTAAGTGGTTGATTCTATTGGTGCCGGAGGGGGGATTCGAACCCCCACGAGGAGTAAACCTCGCCAGATTTTGAGTCTGGTGCGTCTGCCAGTTCCGCCACTCCGGCTGTTTGAGCGGATTCACAGTATAGCGAAAGTTAGGGTGTGTTGGTAGGGAATGGTGATGGTC
>DATIPQ010000097.1 GCA_035471785.1 Acidobacteriota bacterium | reverse complement strand
AATAGCCCTCCCCGCTCAAAACCACCTTGTTTCATTCCACCTCTGCCCCGTGAAGTCCCGCGAGGAGGACCAGGAGCAGTGAGCAGTGAGTTCTTAAAAGCGACTGTCCTGGAGACGAACCTGTGAAGGAACTAGGGCCACTAGGTGGCCAACAAGTTCACACACGGGTCAAGTTTCAGCGACCGCGGCGAAGGCTCAATTGCCCTCGGCGGTATGAGGTCGCTCGCTACCTTTAGATTAGAGACTGGCCGCATCATTGAGAGAGGCTAATCAGTGAATACTCGCAGTGAAGAAAAATCTCAGCGGACCATTCGCGAATTGGGTGAGAGTTCTGGCCGGAAATTGAACGGCGAATCTCTGAGGAAGAAGCTAGTTGGAAAACAAAGAGCAAACTAACAGAGATTCTGATGGGCATCCTTGCGCGCCACGTTGACAAGGTCATCAAGAACGATCGGGATCTTCCAGTCGAGCCTGTGGAACCACTATCGTAGCCCAAATCCGTAGGACTTCGATACCTCGACATTCCGTATCCAAGTTTTTGTATGCTATGTCGATTTGCCTCACCTCACAGTCTTGGCCGGCTGCATACCGGAAAGGGACCATGACCAGAGCTTCTAATCCCATTCCTGAGAAGCTGCGGGGTATCTTACAAGCGCGGCTCGTCGGGCAACCCACCGCCACCAAGGCCGGGCGGGCGCGGAGTTGGAGGGGTTGAACCTTCGGCAACTTCGCGCCCGGCGCGGGTGGCTTACCTGGCCTTCTTGTACTTGTCGTAGAGGCGGGTGTGTTTGGAGTCGAGGGGGATGTCTTTGCCCTTGATGAAGAGGTGCTTGATTTCGGTCTGGTACTCGAAGATGTCCCCATCGGTCACCACCAGGTTGGCGATCTTGCCTTCCTCGATGGATCCCAAACGGTCGTCCACGCCGAAGAATTCGGCGGGCGTCAGGGTGATGCTGCGCAGGGCGTCATCGCGCGACCAGCCATGAGCCACCGAGTTGCCCACTTCGAAGGGCAGGGTGCGAACGCTGGACGACCCGCCCGTGGCGATGGCGAAACGGATGCCGGCCTCCTGCAGGATGCGGGGCGCCTCGTAGACGCTGTCGTTGCCCTCGTCTTCACGGCGCGGCATCGACTGGCGCGGACCCAGGATGAGCCGTACGTCGTGCTCTTTGAGGAAGTCGGTGATGCGCCAGGCATCATCGGCATCCAGGATGACGTAGTTGAGCCCCGTTTCTTCGGCGAAGGTGACGGCATTCTTGATGTCGGCGTGAGAGCGGGCCTCGATGACGGCCAACTGCCGGCCTTCCACCAAGGGAATCAAGGCTTCCAGTTGGCGGTCGGGAACCTCGACCTGCTCGCGATGCTGGGAGTAGTGCTTGACGCGGGCGAAGAGTTCCTTCAGTTCAGCCGTCTTCTTGTCGAACTCCTCCTGCGCCTTTTTGTAGGAACCCGCGCTCCCGCCTCCTCCGAAGCGGCGGAAGGAAATAGGCAGCACCGAGGGCAGTTCGATGTACATGGCGCCCTGACGGTCGACTTCCATGTCTTCCTGGGTCCAGCCGTCCAGGTGGATGACTGCTCCCTGTCCGGCGATGGCGCCTCCCCTGGGACGCGTGACGGCGTGGGTGATGCCGTCCACACGGGCCACCGGAATGTGCTCGCTTTCCACGTGGATGGCGGTCCAAGCCAACAATTGAGGCGAGTAGTCGCCCATCTCGGAATCGTCGTTGGTGACGGCCACGGCGCCGATCTCGGTCAATCCCAGGTTGGTGTCGGAATTAAAGAGCCCCGGATAGACGGTCAATCCTCGGCCGTCGATGCGGGTCGCTCCCCGAGGACGCCTCACGCGCTCTCCCACCTGGGTGATCATGCCGTTCTCGATGGCCACACCGCCCCGCTCGATCACGGGACCTGAGACGGTCACGATTCGGGCGTTCTCGATGACATAGGACTGGCCGGCTGCCCAACCGACCAATAGAAGCGCAACAAGGACGGCCGAGAGGTATTTGAAGCTTCTCATCGACGGCCTCCTTCCCTGGCGGCGGTGATGACGTCGACGTCTTCAACCTTCTCTTCCTTGTCGCCTTTCTTGGACTTGTCCTGATTCAGAAGGCGCTGCTTTTCTTCTTCAAGCTGAGCCAGCCGCTGGGCTTCCATTTCACGGCTGAAGTATTGCTCTCCGTCGATGTAGACCTCTTCGGCCACCGCGTAAACGCTGAGCGGGAAGTTGTTCCACAGCACCAGGTCGGCGTCCTTGCCCTCTTCCAGCGACCCCACGCGGTCGTCGATTCGCAGTTGCTTGGCTGGATTGAGGGTCACCGTGGCCAAGGCCTCCTCGGCGCTCAACCCTCCATAGCGCATGGTCTTGGCGGCCTCCTGATTGAGGTGGCGGGCCTCTTCGGCGCTGTCGGAGTTGATGGACACCAGCACGCCCTTGTTGTGCATGATGGCGGCGTTATAGGGGATGGCGTCGTAGGCCTCGACCTTGTAGGCCCACCAGTCTGAAAAGGTGGAGGCGCCGGCGCCGTGGGCGGCGATCTCTTCAGCCACCTTGTAGCCTTCCAACACGTGCTGGAAGGTGCCGATAGTGAAGCCGTAGTCTTCCGCCACCCTGATCAGCATGAGGATCTCATCGGCGCGGTAGCAGTGGGAATGCACCAGTCGTTCTCCCTTGAGAATCTCCACCAGGGGTTCCAACTGCAGGTCGCGGCGCGGCGAAATCAGCGGACTGACTCCCTGGGCCTTCTTGCTCTCGTACTCCTCCCACTCCTGCTGATAGGCCTGAGCGCGGTTGAAGGCGTCGCGGATGACGTCTTCAACGCCCATGCGCGAGGAGGGGTAACGGCGGTCGCGTCCGCGGGTGAAGAGGGGAATGCCGGGGCGCTTGGGGTTTTCTCCAAGGGCGAACTTGATGCCCGGCTTGGCCCCTTCGAACTTCAGTTCCTCCGCGGTCTTGCCCCAGCGCATCTTGACCACCTGGTTCTTGCCGCCGATGGGATTGGCGCTGCCGTGAAGCAGGTTGGCCGTGGTGACCCCTCCCGCCAGATCGCGGTAGATGTCGAAGTCGTCGGGGTCGATGACGTCCTCGGTGCCCGTCATCGATGAGACGCTGGTTCCGCCTTCGTTGATGGAGTCGAGGGCGATGTGGGAATGGCAGTCGATGATTCCGGGGGTCACCCACTTGCCTTGGCCGTCCACGACCCGAGCGCCCTCGGGCACTTCGATGTCGGTCCCCACGGCGGCGATTTTCCCGTCGCGGATCAGGACCGACCCTCTTTCGATCGTCCCCTGCGGGCCCATCGTCATGATCGAGGCATCGCGGATGACGATGTCGGATCCCAGAAGCGGCAGTGCCGTGAGAGCCAGTATGATGATGAAAATGCTCTTTCTCATGTCCTTAATCTCCTTATCCCTGTCTCTTCTACGGAATCTTGCTGCCTTCGATGGGGGCGGCGCCCATGCCGGCCACGTCGGCGGTGCCTACCAACTCGGTGCCCGAGGCGGTGCCCGTCAAAGTGATCTCGGTGGGTCCCATGCCCAGGTCGACCGTGATCTTGAAGCTGAACCCGTTGCCCTGGTAAGAGCCGTCGTAGATCTCGACCTGGCCCAAGGCCGGTGAACTCACGCTTCCGGTCAGCACTCCCTGAGAGGCCTGCAGATCGAACTGGATCTGCTGGTTGCCGTCGGGAGCCATCACGGTGACATCCCAGAGTCCGCTGAAATCGACCGGCTGGCCGTCGCCCTCCGGCGCTTTCCCCTTGGGCTTGGAGGGGATGTCGAACTTTTCTCCGTCAACGAACACGTGCTTGATCTGGGTGTCCTCCTCGAAGAGGTCGCCGTCGCAGACCACCAGGTTGGCGATCTTGCCTGCTTCGATGCTTCCCAACTGGCGGTCCACTCCCAGCAACTCGGCGGCTCCCAGGGTGGCTGCCCGCAGGGCGGCATCCTTGGAGAGGCCGTTCTCGACCACTTTGCGCAATCCCTCGTGGAAGTCCCGAGGGGTGCGCGAGCCACCGCTGGAGAAAGCCACCTTGACCCCGGCTTCGACCAAGCGAGCCGCGGCCATGGGGGCCTCTACCCGGTAGCGGATGGTGGAAAGCGATTCCTCGGCCTCGGGATGCTGATCGCGGGGCTTGGTCGGAAAGTCCAGGCTGAAAAGGACGGGGACGCCGGCCGAGGCCAGTTCCTGGGCCGTGCGGGCCCCTTCGAATCCGCCCGCGATCATGACCTGAATGCCGTGATCCTGGGCGATTCTGAGCACCCTGCGCATCTCGCGGGCCCGTTGGGCGGGAAAGACGGCCGTCATCTCGCCGGCCAGCAGCGGCTGAAGCCCTTCCAACGCCCGGTCGGTCTCGGGACGCTTGAGGCCGGAGGGGTTGTCGTCGTAGATGCCGTGGGCCTGCCGGTAGTGACGGGCGTCCAACAGCGTCTGGTTGATGTGAGCGATCACCCCCATCAGGGAGGCCGGATAGGTGCGTCCAGGCATGTCCTCAAAAGACATCCGCATCAGCGCCGGAGAACGCACGATCATGCGGTCGGTGTCGTGGGAGCTGTTGAGGGCGACGACTGCCGTCTGTCCCATGAAAATGCCATCGGCGGGGGCCACGTTGATAGCCAAAATGCCCGCTTCGCGCCAAGCCGACAGCTTTGAAGCGATCTCCTCATCCAGCAGGTCGGCCGCCTGCAGGTGAGGGAACAGCCCCGGACCCTCGGGGTTGTCAGGACCGTCGTTATTGCCGCGGCCCGATTCGCCCCCTTCTCTCCGCTCTCTCTTGAGACCGTTTTCGGTCAGCGCGTCGATCAAGCCGGGATAGAGGTGCATGCCCTGCAAGTCGATGGCTCGCGCCTCGGCGGGGACATCTGAGCCGTCCCCCACGGATACGATGAGCCCGTCACGGATGACTACGGTGGCGTTTTCAAGCACATCGCCGGAAACAGTGTGTACGGTTGCGCCCTGGAGCGCGTAGGCGCCCGGCTTCAAGTCGGGCATCATGCCCACGTCCTGCGCGGCCAAAGGCGCTGCCAGCAGCAGCATGGCCGGCAAGACGGTCAAAATGGTCTTCATGGATTTTCTCTCCTCCTCCCCAGGGATTCGCTCCCCAATGTGCCGATTCGGCAGACATTTGCAATGGGCGAACAGGCCAGTTAGTTTAAAGCAGCCGCCGCCTGCTGGCAATGAATGTATGGAGGCGCAAATCTGAGTTGGAGGGGCGATGGGTACGGCTGGTTTCACAGCCCGCACGCTGAAGACCGCCCGCAAGGTGGTGGATACGGTTTTTCCCCACTACCAGGTTTCAGCAGCCGACCGGAACCGCATGCTGCAAGCCGCCACCGTCATCGCCCTGGCCGACGTGGCGGGAAGCCGCACCATCCGCTGGAGATCGCCGCCGCCTTCCGATAGTGTTCCCGCCTTTGCGGACGGCGGCCAGGTTGTATTGCAGCCTCAGCCGGAGAGCCGCTACCGGCTGCGCAAGGGTTACTCGGAGGAAAAGGTCGACCGCGCCTTCGACGAATGCGAAGCGCTCTTCGATCGCTACCAGCTTCCCGACGACGAGCGGGCCTCTCTCTACAGCGCCCTGCCCTGCCTCGGCCTCTCGGCCCTCGACAAGCACATCGAGTGGCTCCAGCCCCCGCCCTTCCTCTGAGGCCGTTTGCGAGCAGTTGTGAGTTGGTGATTGGGAGGACTGGGAGTTGACCGTTGCCTTCCGAGGCTAGTGCGTCATGGCGTAGATGATGTAGTTGGTTCCCAGCTTGATGGCCATCTCGGCGAAGGGACGGGGATACTCGTCCACCTCGGCCCATTCCCAGGCATCGCCCAGGTCGACGTTGTGGTTGATCATGACCATCAGGCGTCCGCTGTCGTCTTCGATGCCCATGTAGTGGGGCTCCACTCCGCCCTTTTCAGAGAGGCTGCCGCTGTAAAGATATTGCAGACCCGGAACCTGTATCAGGCGGTCGATGCTGTAGTAGCAGTGGAAGATGGGATGGTCGACGGTGAGGGTTCGCGGCTCGTACTCGGGGAACACCTTCTTCATCTGGCGGTAGAAGTTGCGCCACTCCCAGGGACCGTGAAAGTCGTCCACCACCAGGAAGCCTCCCCGCAGCAGGTACTCGCGAAGCGCTGCCGCCTCTTCCAGGCTCAGCTCCATGTGCCCCACCTCGACGGCATAGAGAAAGGGGTACCGCAGGAGTTCCTTGTCGGTGGCTCTGATGGCCCGTTCGCGCGGGTTGATGAAGGTGAAGTCGTGCAGTTTGTGCAGCACGTAGAGGAATTGGCGGTCGGCCTTGGGGAAGTCGACGCTCCAGGAAGCGCCGCGCCGCCACCCTCCTCCCGAATAGATGAGGCGGGCGAAAGTGAATTCCTTGGCCTCCTGGCGCTCGCTGCGATCCCAGGTATCGCTGGCGTAGGCCCAAGGCAACAGCAGTAAGACGAGCAGCGTCGCGGTTCTTTTCATGCCTGATCGTTTGCGGTCGATGGAACCATTATACGTGATGGCCGCGCAAGCGTGCCGGAGGTTTCGGAGGGCATTGTATAATTCTAAGTCGTGACCATTTTGGACTCCTCCGGCCCAACACATTCCCACCGCGTCTGGCTGCTTCTTGCAGCGCTTTTGATAGGATCGGCCACAGCCTCTTGCCAGGCTTCGCTGCCCGCCCCGCAAGCGCTCGACGACGACGCCTTTCAGCAAGTCTCGAGCCGGCTCAGCGAATCTCCCGGCTACTTCGATACCGACAATCTGATCTCGAACGAGACCTCTTACCAGCACGCCCTCTCCGGCTTGCCCCGAGGCGCCGGCGAGGGACGCGCCTACCTGGGGGTGGGCCCCGGACAGAACTTCACCTACATCGCCCACCTGCGGCCCCATACGGCGATCATCCTGGACGTGAGACGGGATAACCAGCTCTTTCATCTCTACTGGAAGGAACTGTTCAGGCGTTCGGCCAACCGGGTGGAGTTTCTCTCCCATGCTCTGGCGCGTCCGCTCGAGCCCCGTTCCCGGCCACCGGGGAGCGAGGCTGACGCCGCCTCCTTAGTCCGCTTCTTCCATCACCTCCCCCCCGACGAAGAGTTTTACCGGCAGCAGTTGGAGTCAATTTTCGATTCCCTGCGCAGCCGCTTTCCCAAGCTGGTTGAAAAGGCCGACAAGGGCGCGCTGCGGCGCCTCAGCCTGCCTTTCGCCAGGCAGGGATTGAGTTTGCGTTTCGCCAGCCACGGCAGGCGTCCCCGCTCCTTCTATCCCACCTACGGCCAGCTTATCCTGGCCTCTGATCTGGAAGGGCGGCGAGGGCATTTTCTGGAGCGGGAAGAGGACTACCGGTTCCTCAAGAAGATGCAGGACGAGAACCGCATCATCCCGGTGGTGGGTGACTTCAGCGGTCCTCATGCCCTCAAGGCCGTGGGCAGCTACCTGAGCCGGCACGACCTCAAAGTGACGGCCTTTTATCTCTCCAACGTCGAGTTCTACCTCTTCATCAACGGAGTCTTCGACGAGTTCGCCCAGAACCTCGAGGCCCTGCCGGTGGACGAAAACAGCTTCCTTATCCGCACCCATTTCGGCAACGCCGGCATCCACGCCGAGGCCCGTCCCGGACACTTCGTAACCTGCCTGCTGCAGTCGGCAAGTTCCTTCCTGCGCCACCACCGGCGCGAGCCCTACCGGAGCTATTGGGATCTGGTCAACCGCGACTATATCCCCCTCAGCACCCAAAGCCGCGAATAGCAGACCCCGCGCTGTTTATTCCACCCTTTCAGGGTTGATTTCATGTTGATTCCTGACCCCCTGGGTGCTAGCGAATCGCTCGCTTTCAGCGAGCCCAGACTTGACTCTCAACACCCGATTCGCAGCACCGCGCGCTAGCGGCGTCGGTTTGTACTGCAAACTAGTTCTTGACACCAACTTGTTTGGGGTGTATTCTTTGGTTTGTCATGCAAACCGGATCACCGTCAGCGGCGCCCGACATGAAGCGCCTGCGCTACGTCACGGAGAACTACACCCACCTGCAAGGACTGCGCTTGCTGCCTTTCGGGCTCTTTTTTCTGGCCAAGGGCATGCTGGGCCAGGCCTTCACCAACACGCTCGTGGTCTCCGTCACGCTGGCGACGGCCGTGCTGCTCTTCTACCTGATCGGGCGCTATTACGAATCACGCTTGGGACGGGTGCGGCGCGAGACCAGCGCCCTGCTCAAGGACGGCGTGGCCGCGCTGGTCTGCCTGGTGGTCATCAGCGCCGGAGTTCAGCTCGAGATCCACTACACGATGCCGGTCAGCACGGTGTCTTTGGCGGTAGCCGGGCTCTTTTTCTACATCCACCTGCACTCGGCCGGGCAGCGTCACTATTACGGACTGATGGCTGTTCTTTTCCTTTTGGTTGGCCTGCTGCCGGCCACCGGCTGGGTGAGTTCGCGCGAGATCTTCGGGGTCGAACGCACCATCGGCGACTTTTTGCTGGCGGGAGCCTACATTGTGGGGGGAGTGTTGGACCACCTCTTCCTGATCCGCACGTTTCCAGCCCAAGAGGCGCAAGAGGAAAGCGATGACGACGCCTTTTGACGAGATCGCGGGCCTCAACAAGATCGTCCACGAACCGGCGCGCCTGGCCATTCTGACGGCTTTGAGTTCCTGCAAGAAGGCTGATTTTCTCTTTCTCAGGCGCTTGACGGGACTGACCAAGGGCAACCTCTCGGCTCATTTGACCAAGCTTGAACAATCCCAACTGGTGGATATCGAGAAGACCTTCGTGGGCAAAAAGCCGGCCACTTTCGTGAGCCTCAGCCAGGAGGGACGACGCGAGATCGAGGCTCACTGGAAACGGCTGGAGAACCTGCGCAATGGAGCGCGCCATTGGTCTCCCTCGGAAGGAGCGGAAGAGTGATCAGCCGATCTTCGGATTTCAATATGACCGTACCCGACTTCTCTGGAGCCACCCTATGACGACCACGACATCCCAAGCAAAACCTAAAAACGCCAAGCATGCTCCCCAGCTTCAGGAAGCCCGTCTTCTCAAGGAAGTTCTGGCGGGCCGCCACGAGGCCTACGGGCCCATTTTCGACCGCTACCGCGATCAGGCGCTGGGATTGGCTCTGACTTACACCCGCAACCGCGAAGATGCGCGCGATGTGGTGCAGGAGGCCTTCATCAAGGCTTTCCAGAACCTGGAGCATTTCGATCGGGGAAGGCGCTTTGGACCGTGGCTGCTTTCCATCGTGCGCAATCTTTCCATCGACCTGCTGCGGCGGCGCAAGTTCGACGGCCCCGAGCTGGTGCAGGAGACGCTCAGCGACGGAAGCTCGCTGCGGGAAGGCGAGCGGCGCCTCATCCGCAGAGAGATCGAAGAGGTGATGTCGCGGCTCAAGGCCCCCCATCGCCGCATTATCCTGCTGCGTGAATTGCAGGGCTTTTCCTACGCCGAAATCGCCCAGCAACTGGGGATTCCCATCGGAACGGTGATGTCGCGGCTTCACCAGGCCCGCCGCTGCTTCAAGCGGGAAACGGCCCGCCGCTCGGCCCGCCGGCATGGCGCTGCCGGGCGGTCTTTTGCTTCCGCCGCTTGAATCGCCCATACTGAGCGCATGAAAGCGAGCCTGGCGATGCTGCTGAGTCTTTTTCTCCTCTCCTGCTCCTCTCCGTCCTCTTCACAAGAAGCCGATCTGATCGTGCTGGGAGGGCGCATATGGACGGGCAATCCCCAGCAGCCCTGGGCAGAGGCTCTGGCCGTCAAGGGAGACCGCATCGCGGCGGTCGGGACGCGCCCAGACATCGAGGCCTTGGGGGGCGAGGGCACGGAGGTTATCGAGGCTCAGGGTGGACTGGTGACGCCGGGCTTCATCGACTCCCACGTGCACTTTCTGCAAGGCGGGGCCAATCTGGCTTCGGTGCAACTGCGGGACGCCTCCAGCCGCCAGGAATTCGTCCGCCGCATCGAGGCCTTCGCCGGCCAGTTGGAAGAGGGCGAGTGGATTCTGGGAGGCGACTGGGACCATGAGCGCTGGGGCGGCGAATTGCCCCAGGCCGGGTGGATCGATCAGGTCACGCCCCGGAATCCCGTCATGCTCAACCGCCTGGACGGACACATGGTGCTGGCCAATAGCGCCGCCATGAAGCTGGCCGGCGTCGACGCCCGGACCGAGGAGGTGGAGGGCGGCACCATCGTGCGCGACCGCCAGGGCCGTCCCACCGGGATTTTCAAAGACAACGCCATGGGTCTCATACAGGCGGCGGTGCCCCAGCCCACACACCAGCAGGTGGCTCGGGCGCTGGAGGCTGCCCAACGTCACGTGGCCCGCCAGGGCGTGACCTCGGTCCACAACATGGGCACCTGGAATGATTTCGAGGCTTTTCGGGAAGCCCACCGGCAAGGGCAGCTCAGGGTCCGCATCTACGCCGCCGTTCCGCTGAATAGCTGGGAGCGCCTGAAACAGCAGGTGAAGTCTTACGGCAGGGGCGACGAGTGGCTTCGGGTGGGCGGACTGAAAGGGTTCGTGGACGGCTCGCTGGGCTCCCACACCGCCGCATTCTTGGAGCCCTTCAGCGACGCACCCCAGGACCGCGGACTGCTGGTCAACGAACTCGACGACCTCTACCGCTGGATTTCCGCGGCCGACGGCGCCGGGTTGCAGGTCATGACCCACGCCATCGGCGACCGCGCCATACGCGAACTGCTCGACATCTACCAGCGGGTCGCCGAAGAGAACGGAGAGCGTGACCGCCGCTTCCGCATCGAGCACGCCCAACATATCCATCCTGACGACATCCAGCGTTTTGCCGCCCAGGACGTTATCGCCAGCATGCAGCCCTACCACGCCATCGACGACGGGCGCTGGGCCGAAAAGGTCATCGGGCCGGAGCGCATCCGCACTACCTACGCCTTCCGTTCCCTGGTGGAAAGCGGCGCCACCGTCGCCTTCGGCAGCGATTGGTTCGTGGCGCCTCCCACGCCCTTGGAAGGCATTTACGCCGCCCTCACCCGCCGCACCCTGGACGGAGCCAATCCCCAGGGATGGGTGCCCGAAGAGAAGATCAGCCTGGAACAGGCCCTTCAGGCCTATACCCGCAACGCCGCCTACGCCTCCTTCCAAGAGGACCTCAAGGGAACTCTGGAGAAGGGCAAGCTGGCCGACTTCGTGGTCATTGACCGCGACCTGAGCGCGATTCCGGCCGCCGAGATCCGCGAAGCGCAAATCCTGCGCACCGTGGTGGGCGGAGAGGTGGTCTTTTCAGCCGACGAGGGCGCGCAATAAGTCGCTCCTCCCCTCGAATATTCAGGATCGAACACCATCGAGACTTCGACCGCGCGGTGGGGCGCGCGCATTCTGCGGAGGAACACGCCGCAGAGCCGTTTCGTCGTACACTTAGCGGGGCTTTGTTGAGGGAGAACGCCGGGGGGCGATTGCGGAGTTTGAGGATCTGATGAGGAAGATGTGGATAATTCTCCTGGCGTTGGCGGCGGCCTGCTCCGGATCCGACGGCCTGCCGGAAGCTCCAAGCTCCGACGACGACTCCCAACGGGCGGCGGCCCAGGAAGCTGCGCCGGAGCGTTCGCCTCTGCCGGTGGAAGTGGCCCCCGTCGAACGCCGAGACGCCCGCCGCTTTCTGCGGCTGACGGGCACCGCGCACCTGTGGGATTCCTTTTCCGTCAGCGCTGAGATCTCAGGCAAGGTGACGGCCCTGCATGTGGACGAAGGCGACTGGGTGGAAGAGGGTCAGATCCTGCTGGAGCTGGACCGCCAGCGCCGCCTCCTGCAACTCGACACCGGCAAGGCCGAGGTGGAAAAGGCCCGCCTGGAACTGGAGTTCGCCGAAAAGAATCTGCAACGCGGCAAGACCCTGGTGGAGCGGGGAGCCATGTCGCAGGAAGACCTCGACGCCTTGCAGCAAACCGCCCAACTGGCCGCCAACGCATTGCGCCTGGCGCGGCTGCGGGTGAGCATGATCGAGGACGAGTTGGAGGACACCTCCATCCGCTCTCCGGTTTCCGGACAGGTTTCCCAGCGTCAGGTCTCGCTGGGCGAGAACATTCTGCCCGCCAGTCCGCTGCTGACCTTGATTCAATACGATCCCATCGAAGTCGTCACCGAGATTCCCGAATACGACCTCTACACGGTCACACAGGGAACCTCGGTCGAGATGGTCTTCGACGCTTTGCCCGGACGGACCTTCCGGGGCGCCATCCACCGCATCGATTCAGTCGTCAATCCCCAAAGCGGCGCCTTCAGGGCCGAGATCCGGGTTCCCAACCGCGGCCATGTGCTGCGTTCGGGAATGGTGGCCCGCATCCAGGTGCCGGCCCAGACCTTCCGGCAAGCTTTGATCATCCCTCTGGACGCGCTGCTCGACGAAGAAGGTCGCAACTATGTCTTCGCGGCCCGCCAAGGGACGGCCCGGCGTATCCCGGTCGATGTGATCGCCCGGCTGGGTTCCGAGGCCGTGGTGGAAGGACCCCTGCAGGAAAGCGACCTGGTGGTAACCCGCGGCAGCAGCAACCTTACCCAAGGCGCTCCCCTCCAATTCCTGAACCAGGGCCGGCAAGGAGGGGCGTCCGCCGTGGCCGCAGGGGAGGAGCGCTAGCATGTCCGTGCCCGGCTTTTCGGTCAAGAACTCGGTCCTGGTCAACGTCATCATGATCCTCATCGTGGCCATGGGGACGTTTTCCCTGCTGACCTTGCCGCGCGAGCTCTTCCCCCAGATCCGCCTCAACCGCGTCATCGTCTCGGTGGTCTATCCCGGAGCCTCGCCGGAAGAGGTGGAGAAGCTGATCACCAAGCCCATCGAAGACGAGATCAAGGACGTCGACAAGATCGACCTCTATCTCTCCACCTCGACCGAGGGACAGGCCCAGATCAGCGTGGTCTTCGAACAGATCACCGAGGACGAGTTCCGCCGCCTCTATCAGGACTTGCGTCAGGAAGTCGACAAGGTCGATCTGCCCGACGAGGCCGAAGACCCCCTCTTCTTCTCGCTTGAATCGTCCACTTGGCTGCCCATGGCTACCCTGGCCGTGTCGGGTCCCCTGCCCGAAAAACGCCTCAAGGAGATCGCCGAAGAACTTCAGGACGAGGTGGAAGGGCTGAGGGGAATCGACGATGTGGCCCTGGCCGGAGACCGCGAACGGGAAGTGTGGGTGGAGGTCGACCCCTACCGCCTCTACCGCCACAACCTGACGCTGGAGCAGGTGGCGGCCGCTCTGGCCCGCCAGAACGTCAGCTTGCCCAGCGGCAACATCGCCTTGGGCAACTTCGAGTACATGGTGCGTTCGCTGGAGGAATTCAAGAGCCTGGACGACATTGCCGAGGTGGTCATCAAAGAGGACGAGGTGGGCAACCACGTTCGTCTGGGCGACGTGGCCGAGGTGCGCGACACCTTCGAAGAGGCCCGCACACTCTCGCGTCTCAACGGACAGCCCTCCATCTCCCTCAACGTCTACAAGGCGCCTTCGGGCAATACCCTGGAACTGGTGGAGCTGTTTCAACAGATCGCCCGCGATAAGACAGCCGCCTTGCCCCCCGGAGTCGAGGTCTCGGTAGTGGGCGACACCTCGCCCCGCATCCGCAGCGCCATCCAGCGCCTGGTGTCCAACGGAGCCTTCGGCGGACTGCTGGTACTGGTTCTGCTGCTGGGATTTCTGGGCTGGCGCAACGCCATGCTGGTCTTCTGGGGCATCCCCATAACCTTTCTGCTCACCTTCGTCTTCATCGAGCTCTACGGCGAGTCCCTCAATGAATCGTCGCTCTTCGCCCTGGTGCTGGTTCTTGGAATGGTGGTGGACGACGCCATTGTAGTGGTCGAGAACATCTCCCGCTACCTGAACCGGGGGCTGGCGCCGCTGGAGGCCGCCAAGAAGGGAGCCGAAGAGGTGATGTGGCCGGTTTTCTCCTCTTCGCTCACCACCGTGGCCGCTTTCCTGCCCCTCATGCTTCTGCCGGGGACGGTGGGCGAGTTCATGCGGGTGATCCCGGTGGTGGTGTGCATGGCCCTGGCCGCTTCGCTCTTCGAATCGCTGGTCATTCTGCCCTCTCACGTGGCCGACCTGGGACGCTCCGATCCCCACCGCCACCACTCCGCCCTCAACCGCAGCATACGCCGCACGGCCGCCGCCTACCGGCGCATGATGTCGCCCGTGCTGCGCCGGCGCTGGCTCTTCCTGCCCGTGATTCTTTTGTTGCTGGCCAGTTCGGCGGCGGTCATTCCGCTGGTCGGAGTCGACCTCTACGAGGACGATGAGCTCCCCACCATCTTCATCCGCGTCTGGATGCCCGAGGGATCGCGCATCGAGGCCACCGACGAAGTCGTGCGCCAGTTCGAGCAGATCGCCATGCAGCTCCCCCAGGACGAGTTGCGCAACGTGGTCACTCAGATCGGCGTGCTGGACAGCGATACAGCCCGCCTGACGGGCAAAGACGTGGCTCAGGTGCTGGTCAACCTGACGGAGCAGCAAGACCGCAGCCGGGAAATCTCCGAGATCGTTGACGACTTGCGCAGCAGCAGCAGTCACATCGTCGGTTACCGCAGGCTCGAGATCAAAGCACCGGCCACCGGCCCTCCCGTGGGCAATCCGGTGGAGGTCAAAGTCAAGGGACGCTATTTCGAGGACCTTCAGGTCATCGCCGCCCGCCTCAAGGACTACTTGCGCTCCCTCCCCGGCGTGCACACCGTGCAGGACGATTTCGAGAAGGGCAAAAACGAGGTGCGGGTGCGCATCGACGAGAGCCGCGCCCATACCCTGGGCATCGACGTCAGCGACGTGGCCCGTCAGATCAAGTACGCCTTCGACGGCATCCCCGCCACCATCTACCGGGACGGCGACGAAGAACTGGACGTGGTGGTCAAGTTTCAGCCCCAGTACCGGAGCGAGATTCAAGACCTCGACAACCTGCGCATCCCCACCCCGTCCGGCGGACTGGTGCCTTTCGACAACGTCGCCTCCTTCAGCATCGAACGAGGATGGGCCGACGTCCAACGCTTCGAAGGTGAACGGGCCATCACCGTCAGCGCCGACGTCGACCCCGAGATCACCAACGCGGTAGCCGTCAACAACCGGCTCAAAGAGCACTTCCTGGACATCGGACAGGAGTTCCCCGGCTACCGGCTCGACTTCAGAGGCGAATTCCAGGAGTTCCAGGAGACCTTCAACGACGTAACCCGGCTCTTCCTGGTGGGTTTGATTTTCATGTACCTGATCTTGGCGGCCCAGTTTCATTCCTATCTGCAGCCGTTGCTGATCATGTTCGCCATCCCCTTCGCCTTCGCCGGAGCCATGCTTTGCCTCCTCGTCAACGACTATCCCTTCAGCATCAACATCATGTTCGGGATGGTGGCCCTGGCCGGAGTGGCGGTCAACGACTCCATCGTGCTCATCGCTTTCGTCAATAGCGCCCGAGCGCGAGGCGCCTCGCGCTTCAGGGCCGTGCTGACTGGCGCCAAACGGCGCTTGCGTCCAATCTTTCTGACCACCGTGACCACCATCTTCGGACTCCTGCCCATGGCTTTGGGCGTGGGCGGAAAATCGGTCACCTGGGTGCCTCTGGCGGCCACGGTGGTGTGGGGCCTGGGCCTGGCGACTTTCCTCATCCTGCTGGTTATGCCTCCCCTCTACATCGCGCTGGACGACGTGCGCCGTCTCTTCAGCGGAGGAAGGCGCCCGGCGGTCTACCGCAGGCGCTCCCCCAAACGGGCCGGTTCCCGAGGCGGGGCAGGCGGTCAACAGGAAACTCCCGAAGCTGTGTTAACGTATAAGACTGATCGTAGAAATAGATAGGGGAAACTAGATAATGAATAAATTTTGCGTTTTGATAGCGATTTTGGCATTAGCAGCGGCCTGCGGCGGCGCAAACGAAGCGTCCCAGACAGCCGGGCCCGGGGACGGATCCACGGCAGGCGCTGAAAAGACGGAGAGCGTCCGGCCCTCTCCGCTGGTGGCCCATTATGCCGAGATTCAGCAAGCGTTGGCCGCCGACCAGTTGGACCAAGCCAAGGAGGCGGCATCGGGGTTGGCCGAGATCACCCAGGGCGAAATCGCCGAACTGGCGGCTCAGGCCGCCCAGGCTTCCCAACTGAGCGAACTGCGTCAGACTTTCATCACCCTCTCCGACAAAGTCATCGAGCAAGGCGGCGAGTTAGGCAACTACAAGGTGGCCTTTTGCCCCATGGCCAACGACAACCAGGGCGCCCGCTGGCTGCAGAAAGAGGGCGCCATCCGCAACCCCTACTACGGGTCGGAAATGCTGGAGTGCGGATACTTTCCTGAAGCCGCCGAATAGTGTCGCAAAACGCTTCTCGACTTTCCGGGCGCTTTGGCATCCTACTAAGTGTGAAGCGGTGGATGTACATGGCGGCCCTGGCGGCGCTGGTGGGATTGGCCTATGCCAACTCCTTTCCGGGAGAGTTCCATTTCGACGACTACGCCTGGTTCCTCAACAACCCCGACCTGACCGAAGGGTCCTTCCGTTACGCATCTTTTCTCGACCATTACGGCGGCCGCCCGCTGACCTTGTGGACGCTCCACCTCAACTACGCCCTGTGGGGCGACTGGGTGCCCGGATACCATGCCGTCAGCCTGCTGCTTCACGTGTTGGCCGCATTGGGGCTCTTCCTGCTGCTGACACGCCGCTGGCAAGGGCCGGAGGGCAACAGGCCCGAGAACGGGAACCCCCCGGCTCCGGGGGCAGGAGACCGCTTGCTGAGCAAGCCTTGGGCCTGGGCGGCCGCCGCTCTCTTCGCGCTTCACCCCTTGCAGACTCAACCGGTCAATTACATCTGGTCGCGCTCCATGCTGCTGATGACGGTCTTTTCCCTGGCTGCCCTGCTGCTGGCCGGACGCAGCCGCTGGGCCGCCATGGCGGCCTGGCAGATGGCGCTGTGGAGCCGCATGGACGCCATCGTGCTGCTGCCCTTTCTGCTCCTGACCGAGAGACGCGCACGCCGGCCCTGGCTGGTGCAGGCAGGAGCCAATGTGGCCCTCTTCGGATTCTCGCTGGTCTTCTATTCGCCCCCCGAGGTGGCTTGGAACCATGACAGCCCCTGGGCATTCTGGATGGCGCAGCCGGCTGCGCTGGCCGAGTACCTGCGGCTGATGCTGTGGCCCTCGCAACTGACCATCGAACACCATTTTCAGCCGGTCCTGACGGGATGGCTGGCGGGCGCTGCCTTGCTGGCGGCCGCAACCGTCTTCCTGGTCGCGCTCTGGAGGCGGCGCGACGGGCGCTGGACGCTGCCCGCTCTGGCCCTGGCCTGGCTGCTGGCCTGGCTGGCTCCGTCCATGCTCATTCCCAACGCCGACCTCATCAACGAGAGCCGCGCCTACTTGGCCCTGGCCGGAGGAGCCGCCGCTCTCTGCTGGGGATTGCAGCGCCTCTCTCTCACTCGTCCCGGCTCAGCCATGTGGAGCGCCTCGGCCCTGGCGGCGCTGCTGATCTGGTCCGGATGGGCGGTCAGCGAACGCAACCTTTTGTGGCAGGACGACGTCGCTCTTTACAGGGAAGCGGTGCTGCGTTCCCCGCAGCAGATGAGAGTCCATTACAATTTAGGTTCAGCCCTGGCTCGCAGGGGAGCGGCGGCTGAAGCGGAGATGCATTTCCGCCGGGCCCTGCACATGGAGCCGCTCGACGACCTCAACCATTCCGCCCTGGGATATTGCGCCGAGGTGCAGGGACGGGTCGAGGAGGCTCTTGGGCACTATCGTCGGGCGTTGCAACTGAATTCGAATAACAGACGGGCCGCCGAGGGGCTTGACCGCCTGCTCGCCGGTCCCGAGGACGCATTGTGAAGTACATCAATCAGATCAACATCATCCTCATGGCGGCCGCCGTTGCTTTCTGCTTGTGGGTGGCGACTGAAACCTTTCTGTCCCAGCCCCAGCGCTTGCAAGTTCCGGCCGCTTCCGCCCGTGTGGGACAAGGCGATCCGGGCCAGGCTCTTCCGGGCGGAAGCCGGGGGCTCACGCCTGCCTCGGGGCAGGGAGCGGCGACTCCGCGAAGAGCCGTTCCGGCCGCCCGGGAAGAATCGGGGGCAGACCTTGCGCCCGCTGGTGTTGCCCCTGGCGGTGTTGTTCCCGGAGGCAGCGACGCCGCCTCTCCCTACCGCCCTTCCGGCGGCGCTCAGGGAGGCCAGCCAGGTCCCGGTTCGGTGGCTCCGTCAGGCCGGAATCCGACTTCGGCAACAGGCCGCAGCAACCCTCTGGCGACTCCCGACAGCAGGCCGGGAATCGGCACTCCCGCAAGTCGGGGACGGGGAGTCACCCGTACTCCGCCTCCGCCCATGGGAGCGCGCGGCAGCGCCAAGCGGGATCCCAGCAGAAGCCCCAATCCGCCGCCTCCCCGCGGCTCCACCCGGCGAAACCACTAGCGAGCAGCCGCCGAGAGCAATCAGGCCTTAACCGCGGTCGCTGGAGCTTGACACGTGTGTGAACTTGTTGGCCACCCAGTGGCCCTGGTGCGATGGATCCCATGGTTCTGAGGCAGGGCGATATCTAAGTTTATCCCACACTTTCAGCGTGGATAGCTGAGCTTCGAAGACCCAGGGTTCTGCCCCTTGCGCCGCTTCGCTTGCGGCGGGTCCCACCCTGGGCTGGCGAATCGCTCGCTTTCAGCGAGCCCGGACTTGTCCTTCAACATCTCGCTGCCCCCTGTGGCAGACTGGGGCTCCCTTCCTTGTCCCTGCAAGGGACCCATTCGTTAGCCCCCTCCTGCGCCCCTCCTGCGCCAAGGCTACGAAGGGCAAGGCAAGGCTTCGGAGGGCAGGCAGCGAGTGTGTTGAGAGCCCAGTCCGGGCGCCCTGAAGGGGAGCCATTCGTTAGCCCAGCGACCATGTTAGAAGCCAAGTCCGGGCTCCCTGAAAAGGGAAGCCATTCGTTAGCCCAGCGACCATGTTAGAAGTCAAGTCCGGGCGCCCTGAAAAGGGAAGCCATTCGTTAGCCCAGCGACCGTGTTAGAAGTCAAGTCCGGGCGCCCTGAAAAGGGGAGCCATTCGTTAGCCCAGCGACCGTGTTAGAAGTCAAGTCCGGGCTCCCTGAAAAGGGAAGCCATTCGTTAGCCCAGCGACCATGTTAGAAGTCAAGTCCGGGCTCCCTGAAGGGGAGCGATTCGCTAGCCCAGGGTCAGCCCCGGCGAGCGCCAGCGAGACGGCGGCGCCACCCTGGGTTTCAGACGGCAAAGGTCCGAACGCTGAAAGCGTGAGATAACGCAACAGGATGGCTCGAAACTTCTGACGACTGCACTCGGTAGCGATCTCAGAAGAGCGTGTAGATGAAGGGAGCGGCTGCCGATCCGCCCAGGATCACCACCAGTCCCGCCAAGAGCAGAACCAGAATGATGGGGGTCAGCCACCACTTCTTATTGTCCATCAGGAAGGCCGTAAACTCGGCGGCGATGTTGCCTTGGGAGCCCTCGGCCTGAGAGGTGAAGTCTTCGCGGGGTGTCTTGTCGCTCATGACCTTTTCTCAAAACTGGCGAAAATAACGCTCGGAGGGCAAGGACGGCTCCTGCTCGCTCCAGTAGCTGGTCTGGTCTTCTTCAAAGCGCCGCTGCATGGGATCGCGCCCCAGCAGCCGCATCAGCAGCCCGATGGGCGTCACTACCAGATAATATATGATTGCCAGCAGGGCATGTGAGATCACCCAACCGATGGGAAAAGCGGCATAACTCAATCCCAGGTAAAGCATCCGCATCCAACCCAGGACCAGAAACCCCGCCGCTGCCATAACCACGGCCGCGCCCCCCAGCCATAAGGCCGTTTCCCAGTCGCCGCTCCGATATCCGTACAGGGCCGCAGCTCCGCTGAAGAAAACCGTCCAGATGAGTCCGAATTGGCGCAGCTCGCGGGGCGAGGGCTGACGGTTGATCTGAATCATGGGCATCGCTTCCTTCAGTCGAGTTCGAACTGCTCCAGGTAAGCCCGCCGGTCGAGTTCGGGGTCGGGTTTCTGTTCCTCTTTGAGGAGCAGGAAAGGCCCTATGGCCAGCGCGTCCATGTCGGTGGCCCGAAAACAGTGATAGGCCTGCTGGGGCGTGCACACGATGGGCTCGCCCCGCACGTTGAAGCTGGTGTTGATGAGCACGGGACAGCCGGTCTTTTCCTCGAACCGCTTCATGAGCCGGTAGAGCAGGGGGTTGCGCTGCGAATCGACGGTCTGGACGCGGGCCGAGTAGTCGACGTGGGTGACGGCGGGAATGCGCGAACGCGTCACTGCCAGCTTCTCCAGACCCTGCCTGGAGGCGTCCTCCCGCTCAACTGGCAGGCGCATCTTTTCACTCACCGGAGCCACCAGAAGCATGTAAGGACTGTCCTGATCGGGCCCCAGGGCGAAGTATTCAGAGGCCCTCTCCTGCAAGACGATGGGAGCGAAGGGCCTGAAAGACTCGCGGAACTTGATTTTGCGGTTCATGACCGACTGCATGCGTCGGCTGCGGGCGTCGCCCAGGATGCTGCGGGAACCCAGGGCGCGGGGCCCGAATTCCATGCGTCCCTGCATCCATCCCACCACCTTCTCCTGCTCCAGCAGATCGGCCACGCGGCCGCACAGTTCCTCCTGGGAGGAGCAGCGGTGATAGACGGCCTGGCGGGATTGGAGGGCGCTTGAGATCTCTTCTTCGCTGAACTCGGGCCCCAGCAGGGAGGCTTTCTGGCTGTCGGGACAGCCCGGCCGGCGGGGCTGATCCATCAACTGGTTCCAGATGAAGAGGGCGGTCCCCAGGGCGCCTCCGGCGTCTCCGGCCGCCGGCTGGATCCAGATGCTCTGGAAGGGCCCTTCGCGCAGCAGCCGTCCGTTGGCCACGCAGTTGAGGGCCACCCCCCCGGCCATGCACAGGTGCTTCTTGCCGGTCAGCCGATGGACATGCCGCCCGGCGCGCAGAACGACTTCCTCCGTCACCTTCTGAATGGAGGCCGCCACGTCCATCTCGCGTTGAGTGAGAGACGATTCGGGCTTGCGGGGAGGCCCTCCGAAAAGGCGGTGCAGCTTCTCGGAGGTCATGGTCAATCCCTGGCAGTAGTTGAAGTAGGACATGTCCAGGCGGAAGGAACCGTCCTCCTTGAGCTGCATCAGCCTGTCGCGAATCAGGTCCTGGTAGACGGGTTCTCCGTAGGGAGCCAGGCCCATCAACTTGTATTCGCCCGAGTTGACGCGGAATCCGCAGTAGTAGGTGAAGGCCGAATAGAGCAGCCCCAGCGAATGGGGGAAGCGCAGTTCGTGGGTGAGGCGGATGCGGTTGCCCTCTCCCACCCCCAGCGCGGCGGTCGACCACTCGCCCACGCCGTCCAGCGTCAGAAGAGCGGCTTCCTCGAAGGGCGAAGGGAAGAAGGCGCTGGCGGCGTGCGATTCATGATGGCGTACGAAGACATAGCGCCGCTTATAGGCCTTGTTGAGAGCCCGGTTCATCTCCCGCGGCAGATGCAGCTTCTGACGCAGCCACAGCGGCATGGCCTTGAGAAAAGAACGGAAACCGCGCGGGGCATAGGCCAGGTAAGTTTCAAGCAGGCGGTCGAACTTGAGCAAGGGCTTGTCGTAGAAGCCCACCAAATCGAGTTGCGAGGCCTTCAGCCCCGCTTCCCTCAGGCAGTAATCGACGGCTTGCTGTGGAAACTCATGGTCGTGCTTGATGCGGGAAAAGCGCTCTTCTTGAGCCGCGGCCACGATCTCGCCGTCCACTACCAGTGCGGCCGCCGAGTCATGATAGAAAGCCGATATGCCCAAAATCGCCGTCATCCGGGCGATGATACCAACCTCAGCGTTTCTTCGACAGCAACCAGCCGAGGAACTCTTCCTCGCCGTAAGCCTGGTCCCAGGAATTGTGTCCGACCCCTGGATATTCGCTGTAGCGCACCTCGCCTCCCGAGGACTGCAAGGCCTCGTGCATGAGGCGCGACTCGGAAGCCGGGACCACGGGGTCGGCGGCGCCGTGAAAGATCCACACCGGCAAACCGCTGATGACCCGTGCCGTCTCGGCATAGGGATCTTCAGGCGCCACGGCCGAGGGATGCCATTGGGGAGGGGTCATGAAGCCGGGAGGCTTGACGCCTCCGCACACGGGCGCCAGGGCGGCGAAGCGCTGAGGGTGCCTGTAGGCCAGGGCCCAGGTCCCATAGCCGCCCATCGAGAGTCCGGTCAGATAGACGCGCCGCGGATCGCCGTTGAACTCGTCCATGGTTTGATCCAGCGCCGCCAGGACGCGGGCTTCCATGTCGGGAGCGCCCCACCAGGACCCGCGCGCCCGCGGGCACTGGGGCAGAACGACCACCGCCGGGAAATCGTCCTTGTGGCGATGGATGACAGGGCCCAAGCCCACCGTCAGTTGGCCGGCGTTGTCGGTTCCGCGCTCACCGGCTCCGTGCAGGAAGAGAATGACCGGCCATTCCCGCTCCGCCGTCCAATCGGCGGGGACGAAGACCCGGTAGGAATAGTCCTCGCCCTCCACCTCGACGGTGCGGACCTTGAAGACCGCGTCGGAAGCTTGCAGGCAAGCGGCGCTTCCCAGGGTCAAGAGGAGAGAAGTGATCAGCGTCCTCAGGCGGCCGCTGCTGAGCGTGGGTCGTCGGCGCATGCCCCTACCATACGAAAAAAAATCCAATTTGTCTCCGGTTCCTCAGCTCATTCCCGAGCCGCTTCATAGGCGGATATCTTGTCTTCGTGCTGCAAGGTCAGGGCGATATCGTCCAAGCCTTCCAACAGACACTGGCGGCGGAAAGGATCGACCTCGAAGCTCCACTGCAGGCCTTCCTCATCGCTGACCAGGCACTTCTCCAGGTCGACGGTGAGACGATAGCCCCGATGGCCGTCGGAGGCCGCATCGGCCCGCTCTTCGTGACTGCGGGTCTTTTCGAAGAGCCGCTCGATCTGCTCTTCCTCCAGAACCACCGGCAGCATGCCGTTCTTGAAGCAGTTGTTGTAGAAGATGTCAGCGAAGGAAGGGGCCACGATGACGCGGAATCCATAGTCGCCCAGCGACCAGGGGGCGTGCTCGCGCGAGGATCCGCAGCCGAAGTTGGCACGGGCCAGCAGGATGCCGGCGTCCTTGTAGAAGGGCTTGTTGAGGACGAAGTCGGGCCGCGGACGGTCATCTTCGTCAAAGCGCCAGTCGTAGAAAAGAAACCGCCCGAAGCCGGTGCGCTCAATGCGCTTGAGGAACTGCTTGGGGATGATCTGGTCGGTGTCGACGTTAATGCGGTCGAGGGGCGCCACTTGAGCGGTGTAACGGGTGAAGGCTTGCATCTCAGACCTCCTCTTTCCACTCGCGGATGTCCACGAAGCGGCCCTCCACGGCGGCGGCGGCGGCCATAGCCGGACTGACCAAGTGGGTCCGTCCTCCCCGGCCCTGACGGCCTTCGAAGTTGCGGTTTGAAGTGGAAGCGCAGCGTTGCCCGGGACTGAGGATGTCGGGGTTCATGCCCAGGCACATGCTGCATCCCGACTCCCTCCAATCGAACCCGGCCTCCTTGAAAATGCGGTCCAACCCTTCGGCCTCGGCCTGTTTCTTGACCTGCTGGGACCCCGGCACCACCATGGCGCCGACTCCCGCCGCCACCCGCCGGCCCTTGGCGTAAGCTGCCGCCGCCCGCAGGTCTTCGATGCGGCTGTTGGTGCAGGAGCCGATGAAAACCCGGTCAAGGCGAATGTCGCAGATGGGCATTTGGGGGCGAAGCTGCATGTAGTCGAGAGCCCTCTGAGCGGCCTTGCGCTGGTGCTCGTCCTGAAACTGGGCCGGGTCGGGCACGTTTCCGGTGACGTCGGTGACCATGCCGGGACTGGTGCCCCAACTGACCTGGGGAGCCAAGTCCGAGACGTCCAGGCGCAGGGTGCGGTCGAAGAGGGCGCCCCGGTCTGAAACCAGTTGGCGCCAGCCTTCGACGGCCTTGTCGAAGTCCTCTCCCTGAGGAGCGAAGGGGCGTCCCCGCAAATATTCGAAAGTGGTGTCGTCAGGAGCGATCATGCCCGCCCGGGCCCCGCCTTCGATCGACATGTTGCAGACCGTCATGCGCTCTTCCATGGAGAGCTTTTCCACCGCCTCCCCGCAGTACTCGATCACGCAGCCGGTAGCGCCGTCGGTGCCGATGGTGCGGATGATGAAGAGGATCAGGTCTTTGGAGGTCACTCGGGAGGGAAGGACGCCGTCGGCCTGGATGCGGTAGGTCTTGGGACGCGTCTGAGGCAGGCATTGGGTGGCCAGCACGTGCTCGACTTCGCTGGTGCCGATTCCGAAAGCCAGGGCGCCGAAGGCTCCGTGGGTCGAGGTATGGCTGTCGCCGCAGACGATGGTCGATCCGGGCTGGGTGATGCCCAGCTCGGGACCGATGACGTGAACGATGCCCTGGCGCGGACTGTCGAGTCCGTAAAGGGGCACGCCGAACTCGCGGCAGTTGCGCTCCAAGGCTTCGATCTGAGCCTTGGCGATCTGGTCGGTGATGGGCCGCGAACGCTCCCAGGTGGGAACGTTGTGATCCATGGTGGCGAAAGTGCGGTCGGTACGCCGCACCTTGCGCCCGGCCAGGCGCAGCCCCTGAAAGGCCTGGGGCGAAGTCACTTCGTGGACCAGATGGGTGTCGATGTAAAGCAGGGTGGGACGGCCGGGCTCTTGGTGAACCACGTGGGCCTCCCAGATCTTCTCGAAAAGCGTCTTGGGCATTATGTTGAAGCCTCAAGCCGAAGCGGCCTGTTGTTTTTCTCTTTGCCTGCGGTGCTCGTAGAGGGCCTTGTTGACCGCGTTGAGGTAGGCCCGGGCGCTGGCGTCGAAGATGTCGACGCTGGCGGCCTTGCCGGTGTAGCTGCGCCCTCCGATGGAAACGTGCACGAACACTTCGCCCAGGGCGTCTTTGCCCCGGGTCACCGAATTGACCGTGTAGTCGAGCAGTTGCCCTTCACTGCCGGTGATGCGGTCGATGGCCCTGTAGCAGGCGTCGATGGGTCCGTCGCCGTGGGACGATTCCACGAACACGTCATCGCCCTTGACCAGCTCGACCATGGCCACGGCCAGCTTCTGGTTTCCGCCCGAAGAGTGGATGTACTTGAGCTTGTAGGTGTCGGGAATGATCTTCATGCCGTCCTGGATGATGGCGATGAGATCTTCGTCGTAGACTTCCTTCTTCTGGTCGGCCAGCTTGGTGAAGAAAAAATAGGCCCGCTTGAGCTGTTCGGCGTCCAGCGTGTATCCGAGTTCCTCGAATTTCTTGGCCAGGGCGTGACGTCCGCTATGCTTGCCCAGCACGATCTTGGACTCGGTGAGCCCCACCGACTGGGGCGTCATGATCTCGTAGGTCTGGGCGTTCTTGAGCATGCCGTCCTGGTGAATTCCGGCTTCGTGGGCGAAGGCGTTGCGGCCCACGATGGCCTTGTTGGCCTGCACGAAAGATCCGGTCAGGTTGATGAGCAGGCGGCTGGTGCGGGCGATCTCTTCGCTGACGATGTCGGTGTGGTAAGGCAGGACGTCGGAACGGATACGCAAGGCCATGGCGATTTCTTCCAGCGAGGCGTTGCCGGCCCGTTCGCCGATGCCGTTGATGGTGCATTCCACCTGTCGGCAGCCGCCCCGGATGCCTGCCAGCGAGTTGGCCACCGCCAGCCCCAGGTCGTTGTGGCAATGGCAGGAAAAGATGGCCTGGTCGCTGTTGGGGACGGCCTCGATGAGGCGGGCGAAGAGATTCCTGATTTCCTCCGGCTCGGAGTAGCCCACCGTATCGGGCACGTTGATCACCGTGGCTCCCTGCTCGATGACGGCCTCAAAGACCTCCACCAGGTAGTCGAAATCGCTGCGGGTGGCGTCTTCCGCCGAAAACTCCACCTCGGAGCACATCTGACGGGCCATCTGCACGGCTTCCACCGCCTGTTTGAGGACCTCCTGGCGCGTCTTGCGCAGTTTGTGCTGGAGATGGATGTCAGAGGTGGCAATGAAGGTGTGGATACGCGGCTTGGCGGCGTTCTTGAGGGCCTCCCAGGCCCGCTCGATGTCCTTGGGGTTGGCCCGGCACAAACCCGCGATGGCAGGCCGGCGGATCTCAGCCGCAATGGCCCTGACGGCTTCGAAGTCGCCCTGAGAGGCGATGGGAAAGCCGGCCTCGATGACATCCACGTTCAGCCTCTCAAGCTGACGGGCCATCTTGAGCTTTTCTTCCAGGTTCATGGAGCAGCCGGGAGACTGCTCGCCGTCGCGCAATGTCGTATCGAAGACGTAGATCTTTTCAGACATAACTCCCCCTCGCGGACGTAATGCCGCAGAGTAGCAGCGAGAGGGCGCGAGGTCAAAGGATAGCCGATCGCAGGCGGCTCTGTGAAGGGGGCGGGGCAAACGCGCGGCCTCAGTCGGCCTGGGGGGATGGCAAGGGTACGGTGGCGGGCCGGTCGAAGCGAATGACCAGGATGGTTTCGGATTCCAGCGTCAAATCGGGTCCGCGGCGGATCAAGACGCCGCCCAGTCCTACCGCCGCTCCGGCGCCGGCCCCGATAACGCCGCCCCGTTTGCCGCCCGTGAGGATGCCGATGAGCACGCCCACGCCGGCGCTGGCGCCCACCGTCTTGGCGTCGTTGCCTCCGCCTCCGGCTACGGTGCCTTCGCCGTCCTTGATCTTCTTGCCGTCCTTGGCCACCGAGACCAGCGAGGCGCTGATGGGCACGCTTTTTCCTTCGCCGTAAAGGATCTCTTCGAACCGCAACTTCAACTCGGCCTCGCCCTTGATACGCCCTGGACGCTTGACCCAGGCCACGCTGCCCTGCATGGGCGTCCCCTGGGGAATCACCAGGCGTCCCCGCGAGTGAATGTCGTTGACGGCTTCAACCAAGAAGACATCTCCGCGCTCGTTGCGCCGCGTACTCAGGGTGTCGAGCAACTTGACCGCTATTTCCATGCCGGCGTTGAGGACGAATTCTTCCGGGCCGCTGTCCTTGGCCCGCACCGCGGGCTCCAGCGGACGCGGGCGAGGGGTCGGCTCGTCGGCGGCCGCCGGTGGACGGAAGCCCTTCTCGTAACCCTCCCTGAAGCCTCGCCGAAAGGCCGAATAGTAGACGTCGGGGTCGTGCTCTCCCTCGACATAGCCGCTCTTGGCCTGGCGATAGACCTTATTGTCCCGCAGGTTGTAGGCTTTGTCGTTGCGCCGGTCGGAGCCGCCTTCGAAGAGTCCCTTCTCGAAGCCGTTGCGGTAGGCTGCTTGGTAGGTCTTGCTGGCGGGATCATCGGCGCCCGCGTTCGAACTCTGGGACTGTGAGGGCGCCTGGGAAGGGTCCTGGGGAGCCGCCCACAGCGAAGAGCACAACAGGCCCCCCGCCAGCAGACACAGGACGCACCTGACCCACGCCGTCCTCTTTCCGCCCCGATATGCTGCGACTCCCCCCATAATCATCTTTCCGACGGCGTAGGGGCCACCAGCGCCTTGTCTTTGATCTCGCTCCAGGGAACCACGTAGAGAGGCCGGTTGGAAGCGATGTCGATCAAGTTGCGGTTGGCGGCCCTCAAGTCGCCTTCGGGCCCCGTGAATTGGAAGTAGTACTGCGTATAAGCGGTCTTCTCGAAAACGACCCGGTTGGAATAGGCTCCCACCCGTTCGCCGTCCTCGGCGTAGTGCACGCTTACGCCCACCAACTCCTCTTCGGGAGCGGTGCGCAACACGCTGTCCAGCAGAGGGAAGTAGACGTCGCCCTTTTTGGGAGCGAAAACCTGCCCGAAGGTGAGGCGGCAACCTCGTTCCCGGGCCGCTTCCCGGACTTCATGGACCACTTTGTTGACCAAGCCCCAACGGATGTGTTTGGGTTTGCCCGTGGTCTTGGCCTTGACCGGCAAATCGAGATTGGCGGCCAAGCCGCCGCAATCGTCGGCCGCCGCCAGCGCGGGCGCCGCCCAGGCCAGGGTCAAAGCCGCCATCCATGCAAGTCCGATTCGTTTCATACCTTCTCTGCCTCACCCCATGTAGATGGGAAACCCTGTCAAAGCGTTTAAAAATGGACCCCGAAAAATCACTTCCGCGAGCTAGAAGGATTTCGGACGAATTGCAACGACAGCACTCAATTTTAACACAAAAAGCGATAGGCGTTGGTACTGTAGCGTCCTCTCAGGATGCATCCGAGGCCAGTGCCCGCGCGGCTTGGCGGGCTTGACGGATGCAGTCGGGAAGGCCCACGCCGTCCAGATAATTGCCGATGCAGGTCAAACCCTTCACCTCCTGCAGGCCTTTTTTCAGCGCCGCCATGCGGGAGCGGTGCCCCAGGCGATAGACGGGAAGCGCCTGGGGCAGCTTCCAGACACGGCTCAAGACCGGGTCCTGGCGGACGTCCATGAGATCGAGAAACTCGCGCCGGAGCAGCGAGATCACCTTCGCGTCCTCGGCCTGCAGCATCCTGCGGGCGGGCTCTCCGGCCAGGTAGCCGCGCAGCAGCGAATGTCCCCGGGGAGCGCGCCGGCGCCACTTCTGATGCACCCAGGTGCAGGCCAGCAGGTCGCGTCCCGCCGAGGGAGGGATGATGAAGCCGCTTCCGGGCCGTCCTTGCGGCACCTCGCCGCTGTAGGCCAACGCGCCCAGGACGGCGGGCGAGTAGTCGACCGAGGCCAGAGCGTCGGCCAGGTCGGGCCAGGCCGGCGCCAAGAGTTTGGCCGAGGCGGGAGCGGGCAGGGCCATCACCACCGCGTCGAACGCTTCCTCCCCTTCTTCGAGATCGAGAAGGAAGGGCGCCGGGGGCGACTCTCGGCGGGCAGGCCGGAGGGCTTGCACGGGCCGGCCTGAGCGCAGCTCTACCCCCGAGCGGCGGCAATCGCGCAGCAAGGCTTCGACCAGCGTGGCCAGACCTCCGCGCAGGGTCAGGAACGGGCTGGAGGGCGCGGCCTCCCGGGACTCGGCGGCTTGGTCGGAAGTGTCCCGCAGGCACAGGCAGCCGTGAAGCTGCTCGTAACGGCAGAGGCGGGGAAAGGCGGCTTGCATGCTGATCTCGTCCACGCCTCCGCCGAAGACGCCGGCCAGCAGCGGTTCGGCGATGCGGCGGACGACTTCCCTTCCGAAGCGCCTGTGGAAGAAATCGCCCACCGACTCGTCCTCTCCGCCCCCGGCGGGAATCTCGGGCTCGCGGGCCGCCCGCTCACGTCCTTGCGGGCTGAGCAGCGGACTGCCGGCCAGCTCCCGGAGCCTGATGGGGGGATTGAGAATGCCGGTGGGCAGCGGATAAAAGCTCCCCTCCCACCAGGTATAGGAGCGCCGATGGCTGGGACGCGTCTCCATCAGCTCGTCCCGCAAGCCCAGTTGACGGCACAGTTCGGCCGCCTCGGGCTTGGCCGCCAGAAAGGAATCAGGGCCGCCCTCCATCACGAATCCTCCGCCTTCTTCGGTGACGATAATGCCGCCCCAATGAGAGGAAGCTTCAAAGACCGTCACTTGGGCCGCGCCGGGCGGGCGGGAGAGAAAGTAGGCCGCCGACAGTCCGCTGATCCCTCCGCCCACCACGGCGATGCGCCGGGGAGCACGCTCCTGGGGCGGACTCGGGGAGGAAGCGCTCATGAGCCGGAGGCGTGGACGTAGTCGATCACGGCCTCCACGTTCTCCACCGGAGTGCCGGGCAGAATCCCGTGACCGAGGTTGAAGATGTAGCCCCTGCGTCCGCGACTCTCTTGCAGGATGGCCTCGACCTGCTGCAAGAGGGCCTGACGGGGAGCGAAGAGGGCGGCAGGGTCGAGGTTGCCCTGCACCGCCAACTCGTCTCCAGCCAGCTCGAAAGCCTGCTCGAGGGGCAGGCGCCAATCCACGCCCAACACGCTGCAACCGCTCTGCTTCATGCGCGGCAGCAAAGTGCTGGTATTGGTCCCGAAATAGATGAGCGGGACGTCTTTGTCCTGCAGGCGCTGGAAGATGGAGCGCACATGAGGAAAAACGAACTCGTCGTAGTCGCGGGGCGAAAGGCAGCCTACCCAACTGTCGAAGAGCTGCAGGGCCTGGGCCCCGGCCTCGGCTTGAGCGGCCAGATAGCGCCAGGTGGTCTCGGAAACCGTTTCCATCAACCGATGCCAGGCCCGCGGATGGGTCAACATGAGACGCTTGGTGGTGAGGTAATTGCGCGACCCGCCGCCTTCGATCATGTAGGAAGCCAGGGTGAAAGGCGCCCCCGCGAAGCCGATCAGCGCGATGGAATCGTCCAGTTCGGCCCTCACCAGACGGATGGCCTCGAGCACGTAGCCCAGCGACTCCTCGATCTCGGCCACCTGCACAGCATCGATCTTTTCCAGGCTGTCGACCGGATCGTGAATGACCGGACCGTGGTTGGGCTCGAACCCGAAGGGCACGCCCATGCCTTCAAGAGGGAGCAGGATGTCGGCGAAGATGATGGCTGCGTCCAGGTCGAAACGCTTGATGGGCTGCATGGTGACCTGCAAGGCCAGTTCCGGCGTCTTGCACACCTCCAACATTTCGTATCGCTTGCGCAAGGCTCGGTACTCGGCCATGTAGCGGCCGGCCTGGCGCATCATCCAGACGGGAATGCGGTCGACCGGCCGGCGGCGACACGCCTTGAGAAAGCGTGGTTGGTCCATAGCGCCGCATACGTTACCACTAATCGAGACGGGAGAGCGAGGTGCGGCAGCGATGGGGTAAACTGGTCGCATGCCACCGACTTCGTCCCCCAAGCGTTTGCGCTGGTGGCCGGCGGCCTTGCTGCTGGCCCTGGCAGCCGGACTTCTGGCCTGGATCTGGAATATCGCCGAAATGCCCAGCCAACAAGACCGTGTCATGTCTACGGCGGTTGTCGTGGTCCTGGCATCGATGGCGCTCTTGCTGTGGTGGATCTTGTTCTCGGGCGTCCGCTGGTGGACCCGCTTCAAGGGTCTGGGGCTGCTGGCCGGACTGGTCCTGCTGACCGGCGTCATGTTCCGTTATGACGGCGTTTCAGGAAACCTGGTGCCCCAACTCGCCTGGCGTTGGAGCGAAACCGACGCCGCCTCCGAGCGAAGCCGCGAAAGCATCGGCGACTTTCAGCCCGGTCCTTTCGACTTTCCCCAGTATCTCGGACCTGAGCGCGACGGCCGCCTTCCCGCCCGCGGACTGCTGGCCGACTGGGAAACTCAGCCGCCTCAGCTTTTGTGGAACCAACCCATCGGAGCCGGATGGTCGGGATTCGCGGTAGTCAACGGCGTGGCCGTCACCCTGGAGCAGCGCGACGAACAGGAAACGGTGGTGGCCTACAACCTGAGCAACGGCAAGATCTTCTGGACTCACGGCGACTGGGTGTCCTTCCAGAATCCCGTGGCGGGAGCCGGTCCCCGCAGCACTCCCACCTTGCACCAGGGACGGGTCTACACGCTGGGCGCCACCGGGCTGCTGACCTGCCTCGACTTTCAAAGCGGACGGCTGCTCTGGCAAATCAACATCGAGGAGGAATTCGCCAACGCCTCTTCGCAGGAATACGGGCGGGCCGCCTCCCCGCTCATCGTGGACGACCTGGTGGTGGTCAACCCGGGAGGCCAAGGCTCGGCCCTGGCGGCCTTCGACAAGCTCTCGGGGGAGTTCCGCTGGGCGGCGGGGACAGCCTCTCCCTCCTACGCTTCCCCCGCCCTGGCCGTGCTGGGCGGCAAACGCCAGATACTGGCCTGCAACGCCGGCACGCTGGCTGGACACGAGCCGTCCGACGGTACGCTGCTGTGGGAGACCAGGCTGGAAGGAAGCTCCCCGCGCGCCGCCCAGCCCTTGGTGGTTTCGGATGAACTGGTGCTGGTTTCGGGAGGATACGGGATGGGAAGCGAACTCTTCCGGGTGGTGGCCGACGGTTCCGGGAAGTGGACGGTTTCGCGCGCCTACCGCAGCATCCGCCTCAAGTCGAAGTTCGCCAACATGATCCTCTTCGACGATTTCATTTACGGGCTCGATGACGGCATCATGACCTGTATCGACCCCAGCGACGGCAGCCGCCGGTGGAAGGCCGGACGCTATGGCCACGGACAATTGCTGCTGGTCGGCGATCTGCTGCTGGCCACCACCGAGGGAGGGGAGGTCGTGCTCATCCGACCCGACTCCAGCCGCCTGGTGGAGCTGGCGCGCTTCCGCGCCCTGGAGGGCGCCAAGATGTGGAATCCGCCGGCACTGGCGGGAGACATCCTGCTGGTGCGCGACCACCGCAACGCCGCCGCCTTCCGCCTCCCCATAGACGAAAACCTGATCCCCGCCCAGTGAAGCAAGCCGCAGGAGGCCAAGGACCAAGGTGAAAGCAAGTCCCGTGGGAGGCGCATCCTTGCGGCGATGGAGGCAGTGCTGCAAGATGGCCGCCCCCGGGGCGGTCGGCTGGCTGTTTCACAAAGGAGTCAGCTTAGGAGGCCTCCGGCCACTCTGGTGGGGATCGCCGCAAGGATGGGCCTCCACCATTCAAGAATCCTCTCGGCAGCCGCTACCGTTGACTCGTCGCGGAGCCCTTCATAGCCCTGGCGAAGGAGGGCGCAAGGATGCGCCTCCCACCTTTCAAGCAGGGCTGTTGGCGGTGGAGTCGACGGCAGCGGGAGAGGGATCGGGATCGAGGTCGGCGTCGATGCGCTGCTCGGCCTCTTCAAGCAAGGCCCGCAGCCCCTGGCGCTGGACGGCCGAAACCGCCACCCCCCGGTAGCGCCGCGAGACGGCTTCGGCCCGCTCATCGTCCACCAGGTCGCATTTATTGACCACTGTCAGGCAGGGAACCTCGTTGAGGTCGAGGTCGGCCAGCAGCCTCTCCACGGCCTCGTACTTGTCTTCCAGGTACTCGTCGGAGGCATCCACCACGTGCAGCAGCAGATCGGCTTCCGAGAGTTCCTCCAGGGTGGCCCTGAAGGCCGCCACCAGGTCTTCGGGGAGGTCGCGGATGAATCCCACCGTGTCGGTAATGATCACCTCCCGCTCGCGCGGGAAGCGCAGCCGCCGCGAGGTGGGGTCGAGAGTCATGAAGAGGCGGTCTTTGGCCTCGATGTCGCTGTCGGTCAAGGCATTGAGCAGGGTGCTCTTGCCGGCGTTGGTGTAGCCGATGATGGAAAGCACGGGAAGGCCTTCCTTGCGGCGGCGGCTCCGCCTCAGGTCGCGTTGCCTGGAAAGCTGATCGATCTTCTTCTCCAGCCGGCGGATGCGGTCACGGATGCGCCGCCGCCCGATTTCCATCACCGTTTCGCCCGGACCCCGTCCGCCGATGCCTCCCGTCAGCCGCGAGAGCCCGGCGTCCTTTTCCGTCAGGCGGGGCAGGTCGTACTTGAGCTGGGCCAGTTCCACCTGCAGCTTGCCGTCGCGGCTGCGGGCCCGCTGGGCGAAGATGTCGAGGATCAACTGGGTGCGGTCAACGCACTTCATTCCGGTGGCGTCTTCGAAGGCCCTGGCCTGGGCCGGCGAAAGATCGCAATCGAAAATGGCCACGTCAGCCCGGCGCCTCATTCCCTCCAGCACGATCTCCCGCAGCTTGCCCGCACCCACGCCCGTCTTGGGATGGGGATGACGCCTCTTCTGGCGCAGCAGCGCCGTGATCTGCACGCCCGCCGAGCGCACCAGTTCGATGGTTTCCTGCACGAGTTCGTCCTGAGGGCTGAGGGCGACGATCAGGACCCTTTCCTTCCTGGTCTTGCCGGGCTTGCCCACGAACTTGGAGAACTCGTCCTCCAGGGCCAGAATTTCGGCCTCGAAATAGAAGTCCAGATCGAAGACGCTCTTGGCCGAGATACGCCGGAAGGGCTCGCCCTGCTCTTCTTCGTCGTCCTGGCCCGGCAGAATATGGGCCAGCTCGATGCGTCCCGCGTCGCCGTCCTCGAGCACCTCGATCATGGCCACCAGGTCCAGGCGCAGCAGGCACAGGTCGTTCAGGTCGTCGGCGGTCAGGTCTTCGCCCCTGAGGTGGGTATGCACCAAACGCAGTCCGCGAAAACGTCCCACGCCGCCGCGCAAACGTCCGATTTCGGGAATCTCCAACTGGGAGGCGTCACCGACGATGACGTTCTCCACGGTGCCGTCGCGGGCCAGCAGAACCCCCACCTGGCGGCCCAGTTGGTGAGAGATGGAAGCGAGATGACGAGCCAGTTCGGGCGACACCACCTGGTGGGAAGGCACACGGCGACGGTAGGTCCGCTCTAAAGCTCGGCGCTCAGAGGTCTTGATGCCCTTCAAATTGCCGTCAATGGTGTGGGCGATGGTCTTTTCCTCCTCTCCCTCAGTATGCCTGAAATCGCCTTTCTCCGCGATTTGCGGCGCTGCGGGGGCTGGTCAATAAGTCGTGGCTGCCGTATCTTTGGATGCATGACGCGTCAACCCATCGTGACCTTCCTCAGCGACTTCGGAACCCGCGAGTACTACGTGGGGGCCGTCAAAGGCGCCGTCCTCAGCGCCTGTCCCGACGCCTGCATCGTCGACATCAGCCACGACATCGCCTCTCACGACTTGCTGGAGGCGGCGTTCACGCTGGACAGCGCCTACCGGACCTTCCCTTCGCGCACCATCCATCTGGTGGTGGTCGATCCCGGTGTGGGTTCCTCGCGCCGGGCCCTGGTGGTGAGCACCGAGAACTGCTATTTCGTGGGTCCCGACAACGGCGTGCTTTCGCTCATCTACCAGCGCGAAGAGGTCAACCGCGTCGTCTCCATCGAGTCTGAACACTATTTCCGTCAGCCGGTCTCGCCAACCTTCCACGGACGCGACATCTTCGGTCCCGTGGCCGGATCGCTGGCCCACGGCATTCAAATCGACAAGTTCGGACCCGAAGTGGACGACTACAAGCGGCTTTCCCTGCCGGGGGCGCGCAAGGTGTCCGACGATGAAGTCGAAGGCATCGTGCTGCACATCGACAAATTCGGCAACGTGATCACCAACCTGCGTCCCCAGGAGGTGTCGCGGCTGGTGGAGCGCCAGACGAGCCCCGCCGCCTTCCACCTGGGCGAGGCCGAGATCAGGCGCCATTGCCGCTACTACTCGGAGGCGCAACCCAATGAGGTGGTATCCCTGGTGGGCAGCAGCGGCTACTTCGAACTGGCCGCCCTGAAACAGCCCGCCGCCCGTCTGCTGGGGGCCAAAAGGGGAAGCAAGGTGCGGTTGAAAGTGAAGTAGTCTTCCCGGTTCCCCCGGGCCCGCCGCCCATGCCCCGCAGGCGATTTCGGGGCCGGCCCACGGCAAGCCTTGAACGGATTCAAAGCCTGCGCTCCAGGCGCCGAATGACGCTCTTGTAGGCGGCCCACCAGCGCACCATGGGGACGATGATGGTGGCCTCGACCGGCTGCTTGAGGCGCGGGTTCTTCATGTGCAGGGCAATGACGAAGTCGCCGGGCTCCCCTTCCGAGAAGCTGGTCCACTCTCGGGAGGACGGCACCTCTCCTCGTCTAAATGCGCCCAGTTCCCGGGGGGAGATGCGGTACTCCACCAGCACGTCGCGATCAGCCAGCACGCAGGCCGCCTCGGCGCTGTTGTCCTTGATCACCTCCAACATCGAGGCCCTTTGCTCACGGATAAGCGACTGGAACTCGTCGGTCAGTTTCTTCAAGGGCTGGCTCAGACCCGCGCGGATCAGGTCTTCGATCTGGCGATGAATGCCACGCGACTCGAAGTCGGGATAGAGAAGCCTCTCGGCGCTGGAGCTGTTGAGGACCACCCCGGTCAGTTCGTCGCTGGCCCCCAGCACCTGGAAGATCTCAGCCAAAGTGATGCCGTAAAGGCGGGCCAGGGTGAGAAGCTTGAGGGGAGAAGGCATCTTGCCGTTGTTCTCGATCTCTGAGAGATAGGACTGGCTGATGCGGTGGGCCTTGTCGAAGGACTGGCTGCTCTTGGCGACCTGCCAAGCCGTTAATCCAGCTTCCTCCCTGCGCAGCCGCAAGTACGACCCCAACGTCATCTCACTCCTGCGACTCTGCTTGAGCATGACTCACCCAATGCAACAAATGTGACGGCCTTCCAAGTTCCGACAACACTATAGCCGATTCTCAGCAAACCATCTCCGACAAACGGCGTGTCCTATTCAATCAGAAAAAGCACTGCCTTGTCAGGTTCAACAAGGAATGCAGAGGGACCGTCGCGGGACTCTTGGGCTCTCTCATCCTTGACGGCTGCCTCTGGGATGAGCAATTTTTCGGATCGATTTTCACTCCCCTTCGTCTTAGACATTGTTGAAGGCGAAAAAACCTATTGATTCGAGTTTTTTTGGCCGAAAAGACGGATGAGGGGGAGCTACGGGCAAAGTCTCCAAGAGCAGGAACAATCGGAGTAGGAGCAACGATGCGCCGGCTTTCGCATCACTTAGGATGTGAAGGCTACAAACATTTGCTGGAAATGGTGGACATCATTGATTTGATCGATCTTTTCCATGGAAAAAGTGCAAAGATGCTAGACACTCCTCATTTTCTTATTGTTATAGTGATGACGTCCGTGTACAATATCGCTATATCGATAGACGGGCGGTTGAAACCGAGCCGTTTTGGTTTCGCGGGTGTGCCTCGAGCCGCCGCGTCGCCGGGGGGCCGCGTAGGGTGCGTGGAACCTCGTGGGAAGTGAATCGAATCGCAAAGGGAAGGGGATTATGAGATCAAAGGGAAGAATTAACAATTACGTTGGACACAGGCTGCGCGAGATCCGCGTGGCCAAGAAGATGACCTCACAAGAGGTCGCTCGCCGGGCCGGTATTGCGCCCGGTTCTTATAGCTGCCTGGAAAACGGCTGGTACAAGATCAATCTCGACAATCTGTTCCGCATTCTGCAGGTGTTGAAGGCTGAGGTCACCGAGGTGTGGCCGCGCGCCGACGTCGATTCCGAACAGGTCATCGACGACGATTTCTTGCAGGACGTGGTCCGCGAGGCCATGGAAAGCACGCCCCGCGACGTCACGCTGGACGACGTCTACGAAGCGGTGTGCGAATCTTTCGACATCCCCAAGGACCAGTTCATGTCGCAGTCCCGCTGGTCGCGCCTGACTGAAGCTCGCGGCGCCGCCGCCCTCTTGATCAAGGACATCCGGCACCTGAGCATGACCGGCCTGTGCCGTTCGCTGGGAGTGTCGATCTCCTCCATGAGCCACTTGACCCGGCGGGTCAAGGATCGGGCCGAGGAAGATGCGGATCTCGCCGCCAAGATCGACAATGCCCGCAAGCTGCTGGAAGAGCGTTTCTCGATCGGCGGCAAGAAAAAGGAACGTCGCGCCAGCTAAGCGGCTACTCGAACCGGTTCCTGCTGACCGGTTCATAGAGGTTTGTAAGAGGGGCGCACCGCCTGCTGCAAGGCGGTGCGCCCCTTCTTGTTTCACGGCTGCTCTTGAGGGCTTTGGCGGGCGGCCCGAAAGAGCAGGTCGGCGCTCTGCAGCACCTTGCCGCGAAGGCGCTGGGGCAGGTCGGGAGACCTTTCAAGGTAGGTGCGCACGGCCTCAGCCGCCTGCCCGGAGCTGTGTCCGCCCAGCACCGCGTCCAGCCAGCGCTTGGGAAAGAAGATGTCTCCCGTACGCTGGATCTCGGGCAGCATTTGCAGCGCCGCGGGCAGCAGCGGACGCGAGGCTTGGGCCCTGAGCGGGTGGTGGAGTAGCTGCAAGGCGGTGATGACCCAGGGCTCGCGCCGTCTCTGTTGGGCCTCCTCGAGGGACTCGAAGAAGGCTTGGCGGCGGGACGGATCGGCGTCCACCGCCGGACGGATGAACTCCAGCCGCTGGCGGCGCTCCGGATTCTCCAGCCTCTCGGTCTGCTGCTTCAACAGCTCGTCCCAGCCGTCCACCTCATGGACCGCCAGCAGCAGAGCCATGGCGGAGTAGTCGGCATCGGACAGCGTCACGCCGGCTGGCGCCTGCTGCTCTTGCAGGAATCCCTTCATCCGTTGCAAGGCGCTGTCGGTAAGGGCCATTTCCAGGTAGGCGTCGAAGAAGGTCTTCTTGAGAGAGGACGTCTCAGCTTGCTGCATGCGTCTCCACAGCAGGTCCTCCACGGCGGGGGCGTGGGCGAGCCGTTGCGGGGCGGGCAGGAAGTTCCAGTAGAGGGTCTGCAGGTCGGCCAGCAGTCGCTCCGCGATCTGCTCCACCGGTTCCCTTTCAAGACCGGCCAGGGCGGTCGCCAACAGGCTTTGGCTCTCGATTTCAGCATTGAGAAAGGCTTCCCACAGGTTGATCCAGGCCACCGCCCGCTGCAAGGGCGCATCCATTTCCTCGAGGTGCTGGAGCAGATAATCGAGGCTGCGCTGATCGAGCTGAAAGCGTCCGTAGGCGATTCCCGCTCCGTTGGGCAGGATGACCGAGGCGGGGAAGCCGGCGGCTTCAGCCACGCCGACGGAGGCGTCCTGCAGGCGCAGCGGGATTAAAGCGCGGCGGCCGAACGCCGAGTCCTGGGAGGGGCCGGCCAGCAGGAGCTTCAGATCTTGCGTCCAGCGGCGGCCGCGTTCCCAGGGATCGCTCTGATGCAGGGTCAGCGAGATGACGCTGCCGTCGGCCGCCCACTCCACCTCGCTGCGGATGTGGGGACGCCCCGGCTCTTCCACCCAGACCTGGCTCCAGCTCTTGAGATCGAGCGGGGAGGCGGCGTCGAGGATCTCGATCAGGTCGGGCCAGGTGGCGTTGGCGTAGGCGAAGCGCGACAGGTATCGGCGCAGGCCCTCACGCATGGCCTCCTCGCCCACCAGCAATTCCAGGTGCTTCATGACGATGGGGGCCTTCTGGTAGATGATGGCTCCGTAGAGCGTCCCGGCCTCCAGCAGGTTGTCGAGATCCTGGCGGATGGCGTTGGCTCCGGCGCTGCGGTCAACGGCATGGGCGGAGGGATAGTGGGTCAGCAGGAAACGCAGTTCGTGGTCGACCTCGGGGAAGGAGGGATGGACGATCTTGGCCGCCATGAAGTTGGCGAAGACCTCTTTGGTCCAGACGTCGTTGAACCAGTCCATGGTCACCAGGTCGCCGAACCACTGATGGGCCGTCTCGTGGGCGATCAAGGAAGCCCGTCCCAACTGTTGGGCCTGGGTGGAGGACTCTTCCAGAAAGAGCGAGGTGTCGCGATAGAAGATGGCGCCGGGATGCTCCATGCCTCCGTACTGAAAGGAAGGAATGAGGGCGAAATCGAACTTGGCGAAGGGATAGCGGATGCCGGTGTAGTCTTCAAGCCACTGCAGCGCCTGCTGGTGCAGCCTGAAAATCTCCTCACGGTTGCGCTCGACCTTCTGGGCGTCGGACTCGCGGTGCCAGAAACGCATCGGATAGCCCTCGCCCTGCCACTCCTCGACCTGAAAGCGTCCCGCGGCGAAGGCCAGCAGGTAGGTGGGGATGGGCTCGGTTTCGGCGAAGCTGCACAGCTTGCGGCCCTGCTCGGTGACGCTGCACTCCTCTTGGGCGCCGTTGGCCAGGGCCGTCCACGACTCGGGCAGTTCGAGCTGCAGGGTGAAGCGGGCCTTGAGGTTGGGCTGATCGAAGAGGGGCAGCGAGGTGGAGGCGCGGTCGGGGACGAAGAGGGTGTAGAGGTACTCGTCGCGCCGGTTCAGCGACGAGTCCCCTGCGATGAAGTCGACCTCGACCTGGTTCACGCCCTCGACCAAGGCGCTTGACGGCAGCAGGATGTGTCCGTCTTCGAGTCCCGCCTCCACCGCTAGGCCGGCTGCACGCACTTCCTTGACCTGTTGCGCGGGTGCGTTGAAGTCCAGCGCCAGTCCGCCTTCGTCGGAACTCAAGTTGAAGCGCGCTACGACCGTGCCCTCGATAGGCCGGCTTCTTTCTTCGGGGATGCGCAGGCTGATGCCATAGCGGAGTTGGCTGAGGCGTTGGCTGCGGTCCTGGGCCAGGCGCTGCGAAACGCCGCGTTCCCATTCCAGGTATGGAGGTGAAGAGCCGCATCCGATGGTCATGGTGATCAAGAGGATCCAGGCACCCAGGCGTCCATACTGCATGTCTCGCCCCCGAGCGGACTGTGGCGGGAATGAAAGATGGTGGCGGTGCAGGGATTCGAACCCTGGACCTAACGGTTATGAGCCGTTCGCTCTAACCTCTGAGCTACACCGCCCCAAAGAACGCCACATCATAGCCCATTTCCCCACCCTTTTCCACCGCCGCCAGCAATGATCGGTGCCGAACCGCCGATAGAGTTCATGGGCGCCAGTTTCGCCTGCGGATCTGTTTTCGCCAGTCATCTTCCCCGGTGAGTTCTGTCTCCAGGCAGCCCCGGGAAGACGGCTGGCTGTTTCATAGAAAAGTCAGCTCAGGAGGCCTCCGGCCACATTGGTGGGGATCGCCGCAGGGATGCGCCTCCCACCCCTCAAGGATCATCAAGCCCTCGCGAACTCGGCTCCTTTGTAAACTTGGCAGTCTGAGCGGTCAAACTCAAAAGGGCCGCTTGAAGACCGGGGAAACGGATCTTCGAGCGGCCCTCTTGACTTACGTTGTAAGAGGGGTCTGGTTGGTCTCGGCGGTGCGGAGCGCACATGGACAGGTCGGGAACGCTTGTAAAACCCATTCCGCGCCGCATCCGCTTCGCAGACCAGTCGAGGGGAAGCCAGCATTTGCAGGGAACAACCGGCAAACGATTGGCCGAAACCCACCAGATGCGAATAAATTAACAGGCCAATCCCCATCCGTCAACCACTTTGCGCATTTTTTCGCAATTTTTTTACCACGCCGGTAGTGTCCTCGCCGGTACCCCAGTACCGGGAGGTGGTGTCCTATCCACCTCGCCCCAGGACAGTGCCCCTCCAGGTGGGCATTGGAGTAGATCTGTCAAATATCCCAGTACCCTCCTACACACCAATCAGTTGAGGACACCACCCCGGAGGACGCGAAACGAATCGGAAACTGCGGGGGGCGAGTCAACTCGACACTATCCAGCCCGAAGCAGGAACTCCACCCTCACGGCATCGTAGGGGAATTCGATTTGTCCGTCCTCGGTGCGATTCAGCACTCCCGCCTTGAGGAGCGCCGTGACGTCGGAGTGCACGGCCTTGACGTCGCGTCCGACGCGGCGGGCCGTCTCCCTGATCGAAACCGGTCCGACTCCGCACAGAGTCTTCAGGACCTCCCAACGCTTGGCTGTCAGTACCTGCCAAAGAAGTTCGGGCGTGGCAAAACTGATACGCGCCTCCCCCTCGGCGCGTTTGCTCTCCATGGTGTGCTCGGCGTCGGCCAAGGTTTCCTCAAGCGAGCGAACTTCAAGAACGACCGTGTTCACGATTCCACCTCCTGATGTCCTCCGCGAAATCCGCCAGAAGCTGATTCGGCGTGGAGAAGCTGTAAGGCTCTTCCCTCTCTCCTAAGTGCTTGTGGTCGCCTTTGCCACGTTCGTTGTCGTAACGCACAACACACTCGTTATCGACCACATAGGCCAACCGGTACTTGAAGGCATGCGTCAACGGAGCCACCGGCTCGGGAACTTGCCAGATCACTAACTCGACGAAGGCGTCAAGCGAAAGGATCACCCGGCGGCGGAGCAGCAGCACGGCCTCCATGCAGGAAAGAATACCGACAACCTGCGAATGTTGTCAATAACTCCAACACTACGGTGGTCCCGCCGCATGGCCTCAATTCGATCCTGTCTTTAGGACGCAGACGGTGCGGGTTCGAATTCCGCCTCTCCTACCATCTCTTGCCGTGAATTAGAAGCAACCTATCAATAGGGATTCCAAGGAGGTAACCCAGAGATAGCACCCGAAGAACAAGCCGGCCACACCCAGCAAGATGTAAACCAGACCAAAATGAAAAGCACTCTGCTCCTCAGCAGGGGTCGGTTGATCGCGGGAATGTTTCAGGATCCAGCTTCCCCACGCCACCTCCAGCGAACAGAAGGCGAACAGCAAACCCCACATCGCGTTCTTCCACAGCAGGCAGCCCAGGGGCGGAAACAACGAGACGGCCAGCACGGTTATAAGAAACAGGCCGGCGACGACACCTGCGAGAACTTGAGGGAGCTTATCGGTCCAAGGCGGTTTGGCAGGTGAATGCTTGATTGAAAGGACACTCATATTTACGAGTTACAGTATAGACAGGGATGCGGGAATCGGCAACCGTGGGACGGGGAGACGCACGTCTTGAGTCTCCTCTGCTAGAGTCTGAGGATGGCAGAGAGGCGACCGGGCATCCGGGTGACGATGACCATTCCTGAGAAGCGGGAGTGGGAGTTTCGGGGTCGGCAGTCGGTAGGGAAGATTCTGCGCCAGCTCGAATTGAATCCCGAAAGCGTGATCGTGATCTGCGGGGATACGCTGCTGACGCCCGATGAAATGGTCGAGAACGGCATGGAGATCGAAGTGCGCTCGGCCATTTCGGGAGGTCGGACATGAAGTGCACCAAGTGCGGCGGACGGGCCGTCATCGACCTCAAACGCCACAACAGCGGATTCTGCAAGGAACACTTCGTCGAGTACTTCGAGGGCCAGATCCACAAGGCCATCAAGGAATTCAGGATGTTCACGCCTCAAGACCGCATCCTGGTGGCGGTCTCAGGCGGCAAGGACTCGCTGGTGCTGTGGGACGCGCTGATGCGCTTCGGATACCGGGCCGACGGACTCTACATCGACCTGGGAATCGACGATTACGCCCCGGCTTCGACCCGCAAGGTGGAGGAGTTCGTGAGCCGGCGTCCGGAGACGGTCTTGCGGCGGGTGACGCTCAGCCGGGACTACGGCTACACCATTCCCCAGGCCGCCAGTCAGTTGCGGCGGGCCGCCTGTTCGCCCTGCGGCATGTCAAAACGCTACATCTTCAACCGCGAGGCCCTGGAAGGCGGGTATGACGTGGTTTGCACCGGACATAACCTGGACGATGAAGCGGCCGTGCTGTTCGGCAACATGATCCGCTGGCAGGTGGGTTATCTGGGGCGCCAGTTTCCGGTGCTGGAGGAGCGGGACGGCGGGCTGATCAAAAAGGTCAAGCCGCTGATACGGCTCACCGAAAGGGAGACGGCGGCTTATGCCGTCCTCAACGGCATCGACTATATGGTTGAGGAATGTCCCAAGGCGGTGGGGGCCCGCTCTCATCTCTATAAGGACCTGCTCAACCAGTTGGAATCGCGTTCGCCGGGGAGCAAGCAGCAGTTTCTCTTTGGTTTCTATGAACGCGGACGTCCGCCCTTTGAAGAGCAGCGGGGTGTGGAATTGACGCCCTGTACCGAGTGCGGGCAGCCTACCTCGCGGGAAGGGCGCTGTGCCTTTTGCCGGATGACGGAGAAGCTGGCGGCCCGGTGAAAAGGAGATTTTGCAAGACGTTAGAAATGGCGACATGGGTGAGAGGGTGAAGAATGTGTCTGAGGCTGGGGCCAGGGCCGCGCGCCCGTTTGAGGAGGGCGATCTGTGCCTGTTGATCGATCCCAAGCAGCGCAGGCGCATCATGCGGCTGGACCGCAGGCAGCACTTCCACCACGTCCGCACCGGACGCATCGATCACACCGACATCATCGGAAAGGCGCCCGGGCTGCGCATCAAGGGTCCGCTGATGGGCGAGATCGTGTGCCTGCGTCCGACCTTCGAAGAGTTCATCATGCGCCGGCTCAAGCGCAGCACCCAGATCATCTATCCCAAAGACCTGGGGCCGATCTTGCTGCGGGGCGACATCTTCCCCGGCGGGCGGGTGCTGGAATCGGGCATCGGATCGGGCTCGGCCACCTCGGTGCTGCTGCGCTACCTGGGCGACGGCGAACTGATCAGCTACGAGCAACGGCCGGAGTTCGCCGACAACGTAGCCAAGACGCTGCGGGAAATCGAGGCGGCTTTCGGCCCTTTTCAGGCAAGGCACCAGGTGGAAATCAGAGACGTCTACGAAGGCATCGACGAAGAGGGCCTGGACGCCGTTTTGTTGGACGTCCCCGAGCCTCACAACGCTGCCGCCCACGCGGCTAGAGCGCTGCGGCCGGCCGGGGTGCTGCTGTGCTGGCTGCCCACCGCGCTGCAGGTCTACACGCTGGTGCGCGAGCTGCAGGGATCGGGGCAGTGGGCCGAGATCACGACTGAAGAAACTTTGCTGCGCAACTGGGACGTGAGCGAGGGTTCGGTGCGTCCGGCCCACCGCATGGTGGC
The DNA here is from genome assembly GCA_035471785.1 of Acidobacteriota bacterium. Taxonomy (NCBI): domain Bacteria; kingdom Pseudomonadati; phylum Acidobacteriota; species Acidobacteriota bacterium. The sequence goes on along the minus strand of DATIPQ010000097.1, from coordinate 32,547 downwards.
GCACACGGGATTCCTCATTCGAGCCCGCCGGGTGGAAGAACTGCGCCTTGACCCCAGGGAGGATGCATCGGATGACTGAAAAATACCAGTCCATCGATTTCAAAGACAAACTGTCGCGCTTTTCCAAGCACTGGACGCCCCACACAGTGGCCCGCCTCAACGACTACGACTTCAAGCTGGCCAAGGTGAAAGGGGAGTTCGTCTGGCACAGCCATGCCGACACCGACGAGGCCTTCCTGGTGGTCAAGGGATCGATGCGCATCGAATTCCGCGACGGGGCGGTGGAGCTGAAAGAAGGGCAGATGTATGTGGTGCCCAGGGGGGTCGAGCACAAGCCGGTGGCTGAGGAGGAGTGCTCGATTCTATTGATTGAGCCTGCGGGCACGGTCAACACCGGGGATGCCGGCGGTGAACTCACGGCTGAGGAGGCGTGGGTTTAACACCTGAAGAACACCATTCCCTCCATCGCCGCAAGGATGCGCCTCCCACCAGGCCGGGGACTGGCTAGTGCTGGCGGTCACAAGTTCTGAGCCGGGGCCCTCCGTTCTTGCCCCTGACAGGGACAGATTCGCCAGCCCAGGGTCAGCCGCGGCGAGCGCAAGCGAGACGGCGGCGCCACCCTGGGTTTCAGACGGCAAAGGTCTGCACGCTGAAAGCGTGGAATAACGCGACGGGGTGGCTCAAAATTTCCGACGCACCGCACTACTGGCCCTGGCAGAAAGTAAAGCACCTGCACGAAGTAGGATTGCCCTGCCGCGCGGTGCGAATCCGGGCGGCAGGGCCAGTCGCGAGGCTACTGCTTGAGGACGACGGCGGGGACGTCGGCTTGTTTGACCAGGTTGTTGAACTCGGGCAGGTCGTTGTCGACAACCGCTTTGAGCTTGGCCAGCTCGGCGTCGATGGCCTGGACGAGCTGGTTCTTGACGGCCACGGCCTGATCGGTGGGCGGGTAGTCGCCCGTGGAGACCACGCCTGAGAGAGCGGCCAGCTTGTTATTGAGGCGGATGGGGTAGTTCAAGGGGTCCTGACGCGCCTTGTTCTTGGTTTGATAGAGGGCCTCCTCGACGGCCTTTATGTCCTTGAGGATGCTCTTGGCCTTGTCGTGGATGGACTTGTATTCCTCCCCGTCATCGAGGCGTCCCGTGACCCCGTTGATCTGTCCCCTGATCTGGCGGATGCGCTTGATGGCCTGGTGGGTTTCACTGACCTTGTCGCGCACCTCGATCAAAAAGTCGAACTGCTCCTGGAAGTCCTGGGGCGTAGCGCTGGAACGGGGGTCGGGCAGGATCTCGAAATCGCGCGTCTGGGATTGGCCGTCCACCGTCAGCCGCACCTGGTATTGCCCCGGAGGAGCCTGGGGACCCCGCACCGAGCCGGCCCACATGATGAGTCCCTGGAAGTCCTCGGCATCGGCGTAGCGGGTGTTCCAGACGAACTCGTTGAGGCCGTCCTGGAGGTCGGGGAGCCGTTGGTCGCGTTCCTTGGCCTTGCTGGAATAGGTCTGGATGACGTCGCCGTCCGACTCCAGGAATTCCAGCTTGACCTCGGGACCGTCCTCGTCCATGTCCGACTCGTCGTCTCCGCCATTGGCCTCTGAGCCGTCATCGGACATCTCCTCCATGTCTGAGTCTTCATCGTCCGAGTCGTCGCCTTCTTGGTCTTCGTCGTCTCCGGGAGCGTCTTTGAGATAGAAGCGCACCACTACGCCTGAGGGTGCGTTCTCTCCCGCAGTGGGCGGGGGCCCGAAAGAGAAGCGTCCGCCCATCTTGTAGCTGTGGCGCGGCGTGAAGAGATGCATGTCGGATTGCACCACCGCATCGTCGAGCTGGTGCAGCGTGGTGAGGTCGTCCATGACCCAGAAGGAGCGTCCCTGAGTGGCCACGATCAAGTCGTCGTTCTTGATGGCCAGGTCGGTGATGGGGACATGGGGCAGATTGAGTTGGAAGGACTTCCAGTTGGCCCCGTCGTCAAAAGACACGTAGATGCCGAACTCGGTGCCGGCGTAGAGCAATCCCGGACGCCCCGGATCGGCCCGTACGACGCGCGTGAAGTGGTCGCGGGGTATGCCGTTGTCGATGCGGGTCCAGCTCTGCCCGTAGTCGCCGGTCTTGTAGAGGTAGGGGGTGAAGTCGTCGAGCTTGTAGCGGGTGCCGGCCAAGTAGAGTCCGCCGGGATCGGTGGGGTGGGGCTCCATGGAGTTGATCATGGTCCATTCGGGCAGGTCGGGAGGAGTGACGTTGCTCCAGTTCTGGCCTCCGTCGCGGCTGACGTGGACGAGTCCGTCGTCCGACCCCGTCCAGAGGACGCCCGCCTCGTGGGGCGATTCCAGTGCGGCGAAGATGGTGGCGTAGTACTCGACCGAGGTGTTGTCCTTGGTGATGGGTCCGCCCGAGGGTCCCTGCTTGCTCTTGTCGTTGCGGGTCAGATCGGGCGAGATGGCCTGCCAGGACTGCCCCTCGTCGGTGGTCTTGAAGAGCACCTGAGAGGCGGTGTAGAGGATGCCTGAATCGTGGGGCGAAAAGAAGATGGGGAAGTTCCACTGGAAGCGGTGCTCCAGATCGGCCGCCCCGTGTCCCATGGGATTGTCGGGCCAGGCGTTGACGTTGCGGCGCTCTCCGGTTTCATGGTTGACGCGGATGAGCAGTCCGCCGTAGGAGCCGCCGTAGACGATGTCGGGATTATCGGGATGAGGCGCGATGTGTCCGCTCTCGCCGCCGGCGGTGGGTTCCCAGTCGTCTTCGTCGATGGCGCCGCCCTCGCTGCGGTGGCGAATGCGGACGGTGGAATTGTCCTGCTGGGCGCCGTAGATGCGGTAAGGGAAAGCGTTGTCGGTGGTGACCCGGTAGAACTGGGCAGTGGGCTGGTTGTAGTAGGTCGACCAGTCGCCTCCGCGGTTGAAGCTGACCTGAGCGCCGCCGTCGTCTCCGATCACCATGCGGTCGGGATCTTCGGGCGCGATCCAGAGGTCGTGGTGGTCGCCGTGAGGGGTTGAGATGCTGTCGTAGGTGCGTCCGCCGTCCTGGGAGCGCCAGAAGCGCACGTTGAGGACGTAGACCTCGTCGACGTCCTGGGTGCCGGCATAGATGCGGGTGTAATACCAGGCCCGCTGGCGCAGCTTGCGTTCCTCGTTGATTTTGCTCCAGGTTTCGCCGGCGTCCTCGGAGCGGAAGACGCCGCCGTCATCGGCTTCGATGATGGCCCAGACGCGGTTGGAGTCGACGGGCGAAACCGCCACGCCGATAATGCCTACGGTGCCTTCGGGAAGTCCCTCGTTGCGGGTGATCTCGGTCCAGTTGTCTCCGCCGTCGGTGCTCTTCCACAGTCCTGAGCCTTGGCCGCCGCTTTCCAGGCTGTAGGGCGTGCGCAGGATGCGCCAGGTGGAGGCGTAGAGGACGCGGGGGTTGTTGGGGTCCATGACCAGGTCGACGGCTCCGGCGTGCTCATTGGCGAAGAGGACGCGCTCCCAGTTCTGGCCGCCGTCCTTGCTGCGGTAGACGCCGCGCTGTTCGTTGGGGCCGTGCAGATGTCCCATCACGGCGGCGTAGACCAGGTCGGGATTGCGGGGATGGATGCGGATGCGGGGGATGTGGCGGGAGTCCTCCAGTCCGATGGCGGTCCAGGTCTTGCCGGCGTCGACGCTCTTGTACATGCCGGTTCCGGGCGAGACGTTTCCGCGCACGGTCTTTTCGCCGCCCCCCACGTAGATGACGTTGTGGTCCCACTCGCTGACGGCCACGGCGCCGATGGAGCCGCCGAAGTATCCGTCAGAGATATTGGCCCAGGTGGAGCCGCCGTCCTGGGTGCGCCAGACGCCTCCGCCGGTGGACCCGAAGTAATAGAGCATGGGCTTGCCCGGCACTCCGGTCACCGCCGCCGAGCGTCCGCCGCGGAAGGGGCCGATGCCCCGGTAGCGCATGGCCTTGTAGAAGGCTTCGTCGTAGCCCATCCCGGACGAGGCGTCCTGCTGAGCCGCCAGCGGCAGCGTGGCGGCCAGCAGCGCCAAGAGCAGCCAAAATGCACCTAATCGGTCCCTCACGGGACTTTCCGTACGTCCCCCCAGTCTCATGCGTCCTCCTTATGAACGGGAATTGACATCGTCATACAGCCGAGCCCGCCCATCCTAGCATTGCCCGCGGACGGATAAAAGGGGAGCGGCGGCGGCCTTCAGCCGCCAGAGCCGTGATGTACGATAGCGGTCGTAGTATGGACGCTTTTCGCTTCGTGGTTTCGGCAAACAACCAGGTGCGCCTGCAGGCGGCGGCGCGCTGGGTGGAGGAGCGTCCCAATTTGAGCGAGGTGCTGGTGCTGGCGCCTTCACGAGGGGCGGCCGACGACTTTCTGCGCGAGATCGCCTCGCGCCGGGGCGGGACGTGGGGAGTCCACCGCATGACGCTGGCGCAATTGGCCTCCGTCTTCGCCACCGAAAGCCTGGCCGAGCAGCAGAGAGCGCCCCTGGGTCCTTTGGGAGTCGAGGCCCTGGCCGCCCGGGCCGTGCACGATTGCCGCAAGCGCCGTCCGCTGGAGTACTTCGAGCCGGTGGCGGACATGCCGGGCTTCGCACGGGCCCTTGCCCGCACCCTGTTGGAGCTGCGGCTGGACGAAGCCCGACCTCAGGGCCTGGCCGGCTCGGGGCTGCCCGGACGCGACCTGGCCCGCCTGCTGGAGTGCTACGAAGAAGAACTCAAGCAGCGCAGGCTGGCCGATTTCGCGGCCATGCTGAAGACCGCCGTGGAAGCCGGCCAGTCCGCCTCGCAGGAGGCTTCGACCCTGCAGAGCATGCCCACCCTGATGCTCGACCTCTCGCCCACCTCCAGCCTGGAGCGGAAGTTCCTGGCGCTGCATTGCCGGCGCAGCCGGCAGGTCTTTGCCTGCGCGCTGCGCTCCGACGAGGACGCACGGACCGCCCTCGAACAGGTTTTGGACCGTCCTGCCGAGGACCTGGAGGGCGCGTCCCCGGAGGCATCGCCGCAGGACGCTCCCCACCCCGGCGAGGACGAGCTGGACTCGGTACGGCGCTGGGTCTTTTGGCCGGGGGAGATTCCTCCTCCCAGCGGGAACCGCGGCAACGTGGAGTTCTTCTCGGCTCCCGGCGAGGGACGCGAGTGCGTGGAAATCGCCCGCCGCATCCTGTCCGCCGTCGAGCAGGGAGTGGCCTTCGATCAGATCGCCGTCCTGTTGCGCCATCCCGGCGACTATCTGCCCCTGGTCGAGGACGCCCTGCGGCGGGCCGGCATCCCGGCCTACTTCACCCAGGGAGCCATCCGTCCCGACCCCGCCGGACGCGCCTTCCTGGCCTTGCTGGCCTGCGCCGCCGAAGGGCTCTCAGCCTCGCGCTTCGCCGAATATCTCTCGCTGGGACAGGTCCCGGAATTGGACGAAAAAGGCGAGCCGCCCCAGCGCGAAGCCCCCTGGGTGCCGCCCCAGCAGGGCCAGCTCGCCTTCGTCACGGCCGAGCCGGGCGCCATCGAGTCCTCACATGAGAGTCCGCCCTCGGCTGTCTCCCCGGGAGAGTCCGCCGGGCGCGGTCCGCGGCGGACCTCGGAAGACCAGGACGCCTCCCAGACCGCGGTCATCGCGGGCGGCCTGCGGACTCCCTTTCAATGGGAAAAACTCCTCACCGATGCCGCCGTCATCGGAGGCGACTGGAAACGTTGGCGACGGCGCCTGGCCGGGCTGGCCGCCGAGATGGAAAGGCGCCGCCAGGCGCTGCGGGGCGACGACGACACCCACGCCCAGCACTTGACGCGCGAACTGGAGCGTCTGGAAATCCTGCGGCGCTTTGCCCTGCCCTTGATACGACACTTATCGGAGATGCCCGTCGAGGCCAGGTGGGGCGTCTGGCTGCAACATCTGCGCAAACTGGCCGGCGAGGCTTTAGCGGCGCCCGACGCGGTGCTGGGGGTGCTCTCCGAACTGGAGCCCATGGACGAGGTGGGGCCCGTCGATCTTTCCGAAGTGCGCCTGGTGCTGAGCGAGCGTCTGACCACCCTGCGCCTGGATCCGCCCCAGCGCCGCTACGGGAAAGTCTTCGTGGGAACCGTTGAAGAAGCCTCGGCCCGCACCTTCAAGTGGACTTTCATCACAGGGCTGGCCGAAGGCGCATTTCCGCGCAAGGCCCTGGAGGATCCTCTGCTGCTTGACGACTACCGCGAACGGGTCTCCTCCAGCCTCGAACTGCAGGCCGACCGCTTCGAGCGCGAGCGCCTGCTGCTGCGCATCGCCCTGGGTTCGGCGGGGGAAAAGCTGCTCATCTCCTATCCGCGCATGGACGCCGTACAGGGCCGGCCCCGCGTGCCCTCCTTCTACGCCCTCGACGTCCTGCGGGCCGCCAGAGGGCACCTGCCCGACGTCCACAAGCTCGAGCAGCAAGCCGCCTCGGCGGTCAAGACCTACCTGGGATGGCCGGCGCCCAAAGATCCCATGGATGCTATCGACGAGGCCGAGTACGACCTTTCAGTGCTGGAAACGCTGATGAAGGAAGATCAGCCGCCGGCAGGGGGAGCGCGCTATCTGATCGAGGTCAATCCTTACCTGGCCCGCTCGCTGCGCTACCGCTGGATGCGTTGGAGCAACCGCTGGTCGGAGGCCGACGGCCTCTATCAGCCTGATTCTGAAACGGCCCGCCTGCTGGCCGCTCAGCGCCTGGACAAGCGCTCCTATTCCCCCACCGCGCTGCAGCACTTCGCGGCCTGCCCCTACCGTTTTCTCCTCTCCGCCATCCATCGGCTGCGTCCGCGCGACGACATGAGCGCCTTGGAGCAGATCGATCCGCTCACCCGCGGCAGTCTCTTTCATGACACCCAGTTCATGCTCTTTCAGCGCCTCAAAAAGGACGGACTGCTGCCCATGCGCGAGGAGGTCCATCAGAAGATCCTGGACCGGGCCGACGAGACCCTGAATCAGGTGGCCGAAGAGTACCGCGAGGAGCTGGCCCCGGCGATCCCCAGAGTATGGTCGGCTGAAATCGAAGACGTGCGCACCGATTTGCGCGGATGGATCCGCAGCGTGATTCAAGACAGCGGCGGCTGGAAGCCGATTCACTTCGAATTCGCCTTCGGACTCGCAGACCGGCGCCTCGCCGATCCATCCAGCACTCCCGAGGAAGCCCTGGTGCTGGATGGATACCGCTTGCGGGGTTCCATCGACCTGGTGGAGCAAAGTTCTTTCACCGGATCCCTGCGCGTGGTCGACCACAAGACCGGTCGCGCGCCTTTCCCGGCTCCCCGCCAGGTGGGAGGCGGAGAGTATCTGCAGCCGGTTCTTTACGCCCTGGCCGCCGAAGAGGTGCTGCAGCGCGACGTCGATGCGGGACATCTTTTCTACTGCACCCAACGGGGCGGCTACCGTTCGCTGGCCGTCTCTCTCAACGACGAGTCGCGGAGCGCCATCCGCAAGGTGCTGTCCACCATCGACAATCAGATCAAGAACGGATTCCTGACCGCCGCACCGCGCGAAGACGCCTGCAAATACTGCGATTTTCGCTCCGTTTGCGGGCCCTATGAAGAACGACGCGTGGGCAACAAGCTGCCCCAACCGCTGGCCCCTTTGAAACAGGTGCGGACACTGCCCTGAGGGCCGGGGAGGAGGCTGATATCATGACTGCCATGTCGCCACGGTCGATGGCTCAGCAGGGTCATTTCAAGGATGAGATCCTGGAGCGGTTGTCAGGTAGCGCCAACGTCGCCCAGTTCGTCAGCTTCGCGCCCGACCTTTCACAGCGTTTCTTGCGCCTGCGGGGGCGCTCTCCCGACCACCGCTTCCTTTCTCTGCCTGAAGCCGCGGCCGCCATGCTGAACGCCTCGCCCGAGCGGTCCGTCAACATCCGCAGCTTTCAGCCCGATTCCCCCAAGAGCCGGGAGTTCATCTACGGCTGCAGGGCGGCCGACGAAGCGGTCGCCCATGTTCAGCGCATGGCCGGCCGGGGACTCTACACCATCGTCAACGAGACGGTAGACGTGGAGGACGGAGGCGTCTCGGGCGTCTGTTACGGCGAACTGGTCGAGTTGGCCCCCGAAGACACGCCCCGCTGCGTGGAGAAGCCGGGCACCGTTTCCCTTCCCCGCCAGTGGGCTTGGCGCCTGCTGGAAACCGTCTACGGCTTCCGTCCCCAGGTGCCCGCCGACGAGGATCTGCGCGTCGAGTTCAGCGTCCATCCGCTGCGGCGGGGCTATCGCAACGGCCACACTGTCATCTGGGAAGTGGAAGAAGCCGGTCATCCTCCTGCCGCCCTTTATCCGTCCTGGCCCAACCGCTTCAGCCGCTTCATCGGCGACAAGGCTTTCGGCCTGCTGGTGGCCGCTTTGCTCGACCTCCCGGTGCCCCTGACAACGGTGGTCTCGCGCAAAGTCGCCCCCTTCACCTTCGGACGGCGAACCGGCACCCAGGAGGTTTGGATACGCACCTGTCCGATCGAACAGGTGCCGGGGCACTTCACCACTGAAAGAGGCTGGCGCGATCCCTTTCAACTGATGCAGACCGAAGACCCCCAAGGCGGCTCCATCGCCTCGATTCTGTCTCAGCAAGGCGTACTGGCCCGGTACTCGGGAGCGCTTATTTGCCAGAAGGACGGCCGGCCTCTGATCGAGGGCGTACAGGGCTTCGGAGACTTGTTCATGAAGGGAGGAGCGGCGCCCCAGCAGCTTCCCAGCCAGGTCGAGAACAAAGTTCACGAGCTGTACAAGGGCATCAGCAGCCGCCTGGGACCGGTGCGCTTCGAATGGGTGCACGACGGCACCCGCACCTGGATCGTGCAGCTCCACCGCGGGACGGTGGAGGGACAGGGCCAAGTCATCTACCCCGGTCAAGCCGAAAAAGAACACCGTTTCCCGGTGGAAAGGGGGCTGGAAGAATTGCGGGAGCTGATCGAGCAGGTCCGGGGCACGGGCGAGGGCATCGTCCTGGAAGGACACATCGGCGTAACCAGTCACTTCGGCGACGTCCTGCGCAAGGCTGAGGTGCCTTCACGGCTGAGCCGCGGCGCACCAGAGGGTTGAGCGTCCGCCGCACGGAGGACTGAAGAATATGTCGCACAGCAAAGAGCTATTCGGATCGCAGCGGGCCGGCCCCCCCGACGACGAGCAGGCCCGCCACCGCATCCGCACCTCGCTGCGGGAATCTCTGGTGGTGGAAGCCGCGGCGGGGACGGGCAAGACCACCGTCCTGGTGGAGCGCATCGTGGCCATGCTGCAAAAAGGCCAGGGGCGGGTGGAGAGGCTGGCGGCGGTGACCTTCACCCGCAAAGCGGCCGGCGAACTGAAGCTGCGCCTGCGCCAACAACTCGATCAGGCCCGGCGAGGCAGCCAGGACGACGACGAGCGGCAGCGTCTGGAAGAGGCCATGTCGCATCTGGAAGAAGCCCGCATCGGCACCATTCATTCCTTTTGCGCCGAGATCCTGCGCGAGCGGCCCGTAGAGGCTCGGGTCGACCCGGCCTTTGAAGAACTCTCCGAGAACGAGGCGCCGCGCCTCTACGAACAGGCGTTCCGCTCCTGGATCGAACGCCAGCTCAACGATTTGCCCAAGGGGCTGCGCAGGGCCCTTACCCGCGTCTCCCAGTGGTCCTCCTATGCCTTTACCGATTCCTCGCCCCTGGACCGCCTCAAGAGTGTGGGATGGCAATTGATCGAATGGCGCGACTTTCCCGCCCGATGGCAACAGCGCCCCTTCGACCGCCGGGCCGAGATCGAAGCGGTCATCGAGCCGGTCTTGGAAATCGCCAGGCTGAGCGCCCTTTCCGAGTACCACAACGATTACCTGCGCAGAGCTCTGGGACCGGCCCGCGACTTCGCCACCTGGTACAAGCGCATCAGCAAGGTGCGTTCTCCCTCCCTCGACGACCTGGAAGCCCGCCTCTCCAACCTGGCGCGCGACCTGCGCCGCGACAAGCGGGTAGGACGCGGCTTCTACGCCGACGACGTTTCCCGCTCCCAATTGATCGAGGCCCGCCAAGCCTTGCTGGAGAGTCTGGAAGAGATGCTGAAGAAGGCCGACGCCGACCTGGCCGCCTGCCTGCACCAGGAGCTTCAAGGACTGGTGCAGCAATACGAAGACGCCAAGCGGCGCGCCGGCAAGCTCGATTTCGTCGACTTGCTCATCCGGGTCCGCGACCTGCTGCGCCGGAACCAGTCGGTGCGCCGCTATTTTCAGCAGCGCTTTTCCCACATCTTCGTGGACGAGTTTCAGGACACCGACCCGCTGCAGGCCGAGATCATCCTGCTGCTGGCCGCCGACGATCCTTCCCAGACAGATTGGCGCAAGGTGCGTCCCCGCCCTGGCAAGTTGTTCCTGGTGGGCGATCCCAAGCAGTCCATCTACCGCTTCCGGCGCGCCGACGTGCTGCTTTACCAGGAAGTCTGCCGGCGCCTTCAGGAGCAGGGAGCGGCATTGCTGCACCTCAACAAGAGCTTCCGCTCGGTGGCACCCTTGCAGCGCTTCGTCAACGCCTCTTTTGCACCCGAGATGAACGGCGACGCCGAGAGCGGGCAGCCCCGTTACGTTGCCCTGGGAGAGCATCGTCCGCAACCCTCGGAGCAGCCTTCGCTGGTGGCTCTGCCCGTCCCCACTCCCTACGGACAGTGGGGCGTCACCAACCGGGCTATCGAGAGCGCTCTTCCCGACGCCGTGGCGGCCTACGTGGCGTGGCTGGTCGGCGAGAGCGGCTGGAGCGTGCAGGACCCTCAGCTCGATTACCAGGAAGTGCCGGTCGAGGCCCGCCACGTCTGCATCCTCTTCCGCCGCTTCGTCAGTTGGGGACAGGACATCACGCGCGACTACACTCAGGGATTGGAGGCCCGCGGCATCCCTCATCAACTGGTGGGGGCGCGTTCCTTCCACCAGAGAGAAGAGGTCGAGACCCTGCGGGCGGCTCTCAGCGCGGTGGAATGGCCCGAGGACGAGTTGTCGGTCTTCGCGACCCTGAAAGGCTCGTTTTTCGCCATTCCCGACAACCTGCTGCTGCGTTTCAAGCTCGAAGTGGGACGCTTTCATCCCTTCCGCTCGCTGCCGCTCGACCTTGATCCGGTCTTCCAACCCATCGTGGAGGCCCTGCAGTTGCTCAAGCGTCTGCACTCCGAGCGCAACCGCCGGCCCATGGTTGAAACCGTCAACGAGCTGCTGGAGGCCACCCGGGCCCATGCCGGCTTCGCCTTGCGCCCCGCCGGCAACCAGGTGCTGGCCAACGTCCAGCGGATCTGCGACATGGCCAGGGCTTTCGAAATGTCGGGAGGGCTTTCCTTCCGCGGTTTCGTAGAGCAGTTCACCGAGGCCGCGGAAAAGGCCGATCCCATCGCCGAAGGTCCTCACCTGGAGGAGGGAGCGGAGGGCGTCAAGCTGATGACGGTTCACGCCGCCAAGGGACTGGAGTTTCCGGTCGTTATTCTGGCCGACATGACGGCGGCCCTTTCGCGCGGCCAGCCCGACAAGTTCGTCGACCTCGGCAAAGGACTTTGCGCGACCCGCCTGCTGGGCTGTTCCCCCTGGGAGCTGCTTGAAAACGAGGAGCTGGAACGGCGTCGCGACCAGGCGGAAGGCATCCGCATCGCTTACGTAGCGGCCACCCGGGCCCGCGATCTGCTGGTGGTGCCCGCCATCGGAGACGAGCAGTACGAAGGATGGCTGAGTCCCTTCAACAAGGCCCTCTACCCGCCCTCCGAGAAACGCAGGGAACCCCTGCCGGCGCCGGGCTGCCCGTCCTTCGGAGAGGCCTCGGTGCTGGCCCGTTCCCAAAAGCATGACGGCAAGGAAGAGTTCTCGGTCAAGCCCGGCCTGCACAAGGGCGAGGCCGGAGAGCAGCCGGTCGTATGGTGGGATCCACGTGCCTTGGATCTGGGCAAGGACGTCGATTTCGGGGTGCGGCAAGCCACGGTGCTGGCCAAGGACGGGCAAGGAAAAGCCTCGCGCCAGGGCCTGGACCGCTATCGCCAATGGCAGCAGCGTCGCAGCCGCGCAATCAAGGACGGTGCACAACCTCTGCATCAGGTCTTCACGGCCAGCGAAGTCGAGGATGCCCCCGAGGATTCCTTTGAAATCGCGGTCGAGGTTCTGAAGGCCGGACAGAAGCAGCGCCCCTCGGGCAAACGCTTCGGGACACTGGTCCACACGGTGCTGCGGGACGTCGAGTTGCAGGCGGGAGAATCGGCGGTGGAGCGCCTGGTCCGCTTGCATGGCCGAGTGCTGGGCGCCCAGGAAGAGGAAATGCGCGCCGCCGTCCGCTCGGTGCTGACCGCCCTGGGACATGACCTCATGAAAGCCGCCCGCGCTTCCGAGCGGCGCTTTCGGGAACTGCCGGTGTCTTTCCGCGACTCTCGGGGACGCCTGCTTGAAGGCACCATCGACCTGCTCTTCCAAGAAGAAGGCGCCTGGACGGTGGTGGATTTCAAGACCGATGCCGAGTTCAAAGAACTTTCCGACAGATACCGGGCCCAGATGGGATGGTACCTGCAGGCTGTCTCACGACTCACCGGCCAGCCTGTGAGGGGATTCCTGTTGGGCATTTAAGCTTAACGTCACCCTGCTCATGCCAAAGTGGTCTTGCTTCGGGCCTCCGCGCCATGTACAAAAGAGAGAAGCAGGCGCTCATGTTTCTCAAGGATCATACGGCCTCCAGCCCCAAGGACACGCTTCTTGACGAGTTGGCCCGGCGCGGCAACGTGGCTCAGTTCGTCAGCTTCGCTCCCGATCTGTCGCAACGTCATGTTTGGGTTTGCGGTCGCGAACCCAACCGCCGCTTCCGTTCCACTGAGAGGGCCGTCAAGAGGCTGCTCAGATCCTCCCACGAAGAAGCCGTCAACATCCGCAGCTTTACGCCCGAGGGCCGCACGGGCCGGGAATGCCTGAGCGGCCAGAAACGCCCCGATGAGATCGTCCAGCACCTGCGCCGGCTGGGCGCGGAGGGGCTGCATGCCATCGTCAACGAATCCATCGACACTCGCGACGGCGGCGTTTGCGGCGTGGTTTGCGGCAGCGTCCTCGAGTTTGCTCCCGACCAAGCGCCGCCCTCCCTGTCAAGGCCCCAGGCGGCCTCGCTGCCCAGGGTTTTGGGAAGCCGCCTGCTGCAAGCCGTCTACGGCTTTTTCCCGGCTCTGCCCGAACGCCGCGACCTGCGGGTGGAATTCAGCCTCCATCCTCTGCGGCGGGGTTTCCGCCGCGACCATACGGTGGTCTGGGAGATCGAGGTGGGAGGTGAGGAAGCCGGCCAGGCCGCCATCGAATGGCCCAACCGCTTCAGCCGCTTGGTGGGAGACAAGGCCTACGGATTGCTGCTGGCCCACCTGATCGGACTGGACGTTCCGCGAACCATCGTCATTCCCCGCCGTCTGGCCCCCTTCACCTTCGGCCGCAACACCGGCTTTCACGAGACCTGGCTGCGCACCTGTCCGCGCGAGCAGGTGCCGGGACGCTTCTCGACCCACCATGGATGGATGGACCCTTTCAAGCTCATCCGCAGGGAAGACCCGGAGGACCGATGGCTTTCCTCCATGATCAGCCAGCAGGGAGTCCTGGCCCGCTATTCGGGAGCCTTGATCGCCCAGAACGACGCCCAGCCGCTCATCGAGGGGGTGTCGGGGGAGGGAACCGACTTCATGAAAGGCAAGAGTCCCCCCGAACGGCTCCCGCGCATGGTCCGCGAAACGCTCTTGGGCGCTTACCGCAAGGCGGCGTCGCTGCTGGGCCCGGTGCGCTTCGAGTGGGTCCACGACGGGGCCGCGGCCTGGATCGTGCAGATGCACTGCGGGGCTACCGACAGCCTGGGCCATACCATTTTCCCGGGCCGGCCCAGCAAAGAACACCGCTTTCAAGTGCATAAAGGACTGGAAGAGCTTCGTCGGTTGATCGCCCGCTTGGAAGGGGGCGACGAGGGCATCGTGCTGGAGGGAGCGGTGGGCGTCACCAGCCACTTCGGAGACTTGCTGCGCCGCTCCGGCATCCCCTCGCGCATCGAGACCGGCGCCTCCCGTTGAGCCTCAAAAAAGCCCATAGCGTGCATCGATTCCGGGATTTCGCTTAGAATGAGCCCGTGAACCGTCTCGGGGGGATAATTGTCTGCTCGCTATGCTTGCTGGCAGGCGCTTGCGCAGTGCGCTCGGATTGGACTCTGCAGCCCCATGGACGAATGAACTACTCGCCCATCGTGGAGTCCTCGGGCGTAGTGGTCAGCCGTCGCCATAAAGACGTGCTGTGGACCCACAACGACGGCAGCAACCGCCCCTCGCTTTTCGCCGTCAACCCCCGCGGACGCCTCATCCGCGAGTACCAGATTCCGGGAGCCATCAACCAGGACTGGGAAGACATCGCTTTGGACGAAGAGGGCTTTCTCTACATTCTCGACAACACCTCCCGCACCGACCCCGACAAGCGCTCTGACGTCTATATCGTGGCCGAGCCCGATCCGCTGATCGACCTGGGCGTGAGCAACCCCCGGCGCATCCGCCTGGCCTTCCCCCCGGAGCAAGGTCCCTACGATATCGAAGCCATGCTGGTGCACGACAAGCGTCTCTTCCTCATCACCAAACCCTGGGACGGATCGTTGCCGCGCATTTACCGGGCCAGCGACCTGAGCCGCGACGGTGTGCTGGAGTACGTAGGCGACGTGCCCGTCCACACCATGGTCACGGCCGCCGACATCTCCGAGGACGGCCGGCGCATCGTCTTGGCCTCTTACCGGGCTCTGCTTATTTTCGAAGGGGAAGGCGGCGTGGAGGCGCTGCTGCAAAGCACTCCCCTGATCTGCCAGCTCAATGCCCGCCAGGTGGAAGCCGTGGCATGGGAGGGGGAGCGCATCTACCTCACCAATGAACAGCGCGAGATCTACCGCATCAAGGCTTCCAAGTGGCGCAACCATACGGCCCCCTTTCTCAGGCGTCCCGAAAAGGACGTCCCCTTTGCCCTGCGGCGCCCCTCCGTGCACGTCTCGCTGGAACAATGGGGCAAGGGAGAATGGCTGACGGTTCGATTGGAAGGCCGTGAGGCCAAACTGGGGCGCTTGCTGTGGACGCAGGAGGGCCTCCACATCGGCCTTGAACTGCCCCAGGACGTCAACTTGCGGGCCGTTGATCTGACCCTGGCCCAGGACTTCAACGAGTGGTTCCTTCCCGGCATCGTCTACCTCTTGATCAACCCCGACGGCGAGCGTCCCCTCTCCTACGGCGCCGACGACCGCTGCATCGTCTTCTCGCGAAACGCCGAGGGCGTAGCCACCGCAAAGTCCCTATACCTGCGGCCCGCCACCTTGATCGCAGCTTCCGAAGACGCCCCCCGGTGGGTCTCCGTGCAGGAAAGCGGAAACCGCCTGCTCATCACTCTCAAACCCGACGCCCCCGGATTCGGCAATCTTCAGGAAGATCGCGCAATCGGCTTCAACCTTCTGATGATCAGGGGTGACGGCCAACTTGTCTCGTGGGCCCCCTTGACCCGCCCCTATTCGTGGGATCAGCCCAACGTGTGGGGCCTGCTGGAACTGGTCGACTGAGCGCCGACGCGGTCCCGTCCGGACTTCGCCAAGTCGAACTTCGCACTTGGCCCTGGCCTTGCTACCATACCGAAGTGGCTGAACGAATCTATCTCGTCGACGGCATGTCCCAGATCTACCGGGCCTACCACGCCATCCGCAACCTGACCAATAAGGAAGGCCAGCCCACCAATGCCGTCTATGGCTTCACCACCATGCTGCGGCGCCTCATCAACGAAGAGGAGCCCGCCTACCTGGCGGTGGCCATGGAGTCTCGTGGACCCACCGTCCGCCACGAGCAGTTCGAGGACTACAAGGCCAACCGTCCCAAGATGCCCGACGATCTGGCCCCCCAAATCCCCTATGTCGAGAAGATCTGCCAGGCCCTGCGGGTGCCGGTGCTCTCCTTCGAACGATACGAAGCCGACGACGTTATCGGAACCCTGGCCCGCAAAGGCCAGGAGGCCGGTTACCAGGTCGTTGTGGTGACCATCGACAAGGACATGTTTCAACTGGTCAACGCATCGGTGCAGGTTCTGGACCCGCGCAACATGACTTATCTCGACTCCTCCAAGGTGGCCGAGAAGATGGGAGTTCAGCCTGCCCAGGTCATCGATTACCTGGCTCTGGTGGGGGACACTTCGGACAACATCCCCGGCGCTCCCGGAATCGGCGTCAAGGGAGCCGCCAAGCTGATCGGCGAGTACGGCGACCTGGAAAATCTGCTCTCGCACGCCGACGCCGTGGGACGCAAGTCTTACCGCGAGAGCCTGCAGAACAACCGCGAGCAGATCATGCAGAGCCGCCAACTGGTGACCATCCATTGCGACCTTGACATCCCTCTCGATCTGGACGACCTGCGCCGGGAAGAGCCCGACAACCAGAAGACCTTCGAGCTCTTCACCGAATTGGGCTTCAAGAGCCTGGTGGAAGACTTCGTCCAGCCCACCAAGCGTGAAGACGCCGAGTGCCGGGAGTTGAAGAGCCGTCAGGAGATCGAGGACTTTCTGCAAGCGCTCACAGACCGCACGGCCTCCCTGGCGGTGGAGTATCCGGAAGGCGACCCTGAGGCCGAGGAATGGCTGGGCGCGGCACTTTCTCTCAGCGACAACGAGGCCGTCTATCTTTCATCTCAAACCCTGCGGGAGCAGGGCCGGCAGATCGAGGGACTGTGGGACAAGCCAGGCGCCTGGGTGGTTCACGATCTCAAGCAGCACCATCTTTTCGAGCTCAGGGCCAAGCGTCCGGCGCGTCCCCGGCAGGCTCGCGACACCATGCTCATGGGCTACCTGCTGCAACCCAATCAGAACGACTTTTCCTTGGCGTCGCTGGCCGCTGACTACCTGGGCCAGGTGCTCAAAGGAGGAGCCGAGCTTTTCGACGATCCGCGTCAAGAACTGGCCGATCGGGCGGCCGTCATCCGCCAGCTCGACCGCAAGCTGCTGCCCGAGATCGAGGAAAAAGGCCTGAGCAGGCTGTTGGAAGAGATCGAGACGCCCCTGGTGCGGGTCTTGGCGGAAATGGAAGTCCTGGGCGTCAAGATCGATTGCCGGCGCCTGCAAAGCATGTCGCAGGAGCAGGGCGCCGAGATCGAGCAGCTTTCCGGGCGCATTCAAGAATTAGCGGGAGAGTCCTTCAACATCAACTCGCCGCGCCAACTGGGAGAAGTGCTCTTCGACAAAATGGGTTTGCCCCAGCCCAAGAAAACCCGCAAGGCCAGACAGTACTCCACCAGCGTGGAAGTGCTGGAAAAACTGGCCGAGGAACATGAAATCGCCGGTTTGGTGTTGGAGTTCCGCGAGGCCAGCAAGCTCAAGAGCACCTATCTCGACGCTCTTCCCAGCCTGGTCAATCCGCGCACGGGACGCCTGCATACCTCCTACAACCAGATGGTGGCCGCCACCGGACGCCTCTCCTCCAGCAATCCCAACCTGCAGAACATTCCCATCAAGAGCGAGCAGGGCCGCCGGGTGCGCAGGGCCTTCGTGGCCGAGGAGGGCTATCAGATCCTGGCCGCCGACTATTCGCAAATCGAACTCAGGGTGATGGCCCACCTCTCGCAGGACCCCGTGCTGCTGGAGGCTTTTCAAAAGGGCGAGGACATCCACGAGCGCACGGCCCGCGAAGTCTTCGGAATGCACGCCGTCATGGACCCGCAGCGTTTTCGCCGTCACGCCAAGGTCATCAACTTCGGCATCATGTACGGGCTGAGCGCCTTCGGCTTGGCCCAGAGCCTGAAGATCGACCGCAAGGAGGCCCAGAAGTTCATCGACGACTACTTCGCCCGTTATTCGGGCGTCAAGGAATGGATCGACCAGACCCTGCGGCAGGTGCGCCAGCACGGATATGTCACCACCATGTTCGGCCGCATCCGCCAGATTCCCGAGATCCGCAGCCGCAACTGGAACCTGCGCCACTTCGGCGAACGAACCGCCATCAACGCGCCCATACAGGGTACAGCCGCCGACTTGATCAAGAAGGCCATGGTCGACATCGCCGACGAACTGGCGGAACGCAAGATGAAGAGCCGCATGATCATGCAGGTCCACGACGAGCTGGTATTCGAGGCCGCCGAGGATGAGCTCGAGGAAATAAACGAACTGGTGCCCCGGCTGATGGGCGGCGTGGCTCAGCTCGACGTTCCCTTGCAGGTCGATCAGGCCGCGGGAACCACCTGGTACGACGCCAAGTGAGACCGCCTGAGCTCTGCGTCAAGCGTTAAATCCTTGCCTGTGAACGGTTTCCCGCTTCCTTTCGGGCGCTTATTCTGATAGACTTCCAGGACTCGCCAAAGCAAGGAGAATTTGGAACTGGGGAGTTCTGTTGGGCGTTAAAGAGCGTGTATCGTTCAGAAGTGTGAAGGGATATCCATGAGCAGCGCTTCCATTGCCCAAGCTTTTGTCGGAATCGGCGATAATGCCTTGGTTTCGGCTTACCTGGAAGGCGACGAAGATGCCTTCGAGGCGCTTGTCAGCCGTTATCAAGACAAGTTGGTGAACTACATCAACACCCTCATCCACGATTACGACCTTTCTGTGGACTTGGCTCAAGAAGCTTTTATCCGAGTCTATAAAAACGCCGACCGCTACGAGGGCAAGTATCAGTTCTCGACCTGGATCTACCGCATCGCCACCAACCTGGCGATCGACGAGATCCGTCGCCGCGAACGCAAGGGCCGCTTCTTCATCTACAACGTGATGGCGGCCTTCCAGAAGGAAGACCGCGAATTCCCTCTGCCGGACAATCGCCAGTGTCCGGAACGGTCGCTGGGACGCCGCGAACGCTTGGGCAAGCTGCAAATCGCCATCGATTCCCTGCCTGAAAAATACAGGCTTCCCTTCCTCTTGAAAGAGGTACAGGAACTTTCCTACGAAGAAACGAGCAAGGTGCTCAAGATCTCGTTGGGAACCGTGAAGTCGCGCATCCATCGAGCCAAGATGCTGCTGCGCGAAAAGTTGACTGGTGTGCTATGACTTGCAAAGAGGTTGAAGAGCTTCTGCTGGAGGACCGGCGAGCCTGCCATGAGGACGAAGTCGGTCGCCACCTGGGAGCCTGTCCCTCCTGTCGATCTCTGTCTCAGGAACTGGAGGACATCGAGGACCTGAGCTACAAGCTGGGACGCACGGAACAGGCTCCGGAGGACTTTGCCGACTGCTTGTTGGAGAAGGCCGCCTCCATCCGCGCCTCGCGCTCTAAAGCCTTGAATTTCATTCCCCTCAAGCCGGCAACCGCCTTGGCGGCCTGTCTTCTGGTGACACTGGGCGCCGTTTGGATTCATCAGCAATCGACGCAGGCTATGCCCTCGGAGCTGGTCCAGGACGAAGCCCCTCCCGCCCACCTGCGGGATTCGGGACCGGGAAACGGCATCCGTACCCTGGAACATCAGCTCCAGCCGGGCTACGTCGACGTCTACTTCCAGCGGCCTTCTCAAGAGCCGCACATCGTTCGGCTGCCCGACACCATCCAGGTCAGAGGCCGGCAAGTCAACTACGCCCGGGTCCACTCCTACTGACGATAAACGAGCCTTTCGAGGATTGGCTGTAGTGATGAGACTGGTACATTTCCGTGCCCTGGCAGCTTTTTTGACGCTGGCGGTCTGCTCCTCCGCCCCCCTTGTGCGCGCCCAGAATGAATTCCAGGGCTTGATCGCCGAGTCGGCCGATCAGAACTTCCGCAACGCCCTGGTCAGCGTCCAACTCGTCGACAGCCATGCGGGCGTGATGTACGGCGACCGCTACGTCTCGGAAGTGAAGGTGGAGCAGGAGTCCTCGATGACCGGAGCCGTCATCGACTCGCAAGGGCACGTGCTGGTGGTGTTGGACGAATTTACCCTGCACGACAAGAAGCTGGAAGGCATCAAGGCCTGGATCGATACGGCCGAAGACGGCAAGATCGAGGCTTCGGTAGTCGGCGCCGACCTGCGCCTCGACCTGCTGCTTCTGCACTGCGCCCGGCTGGGAGACGCCAGCCTGCCTCTGGGACGCACCCTGAAAGCCGATCGGCTGCACTTTGTGGCCCGCCGCGGCGAAGACTGGGCCGTGCGCACGCCTCACTACATCCGTATTCAGCCCATCCAACGGCTGCCGGAATGGGAATTGGAAGTCAACGCCACCAACGAAGCCGCCTTTGGCGGCCAGCTCAAGGGCACCTACATTCTGGACGGAGAAGGCGAACTGGCCGGCATCGTGACGCGGCAGAAGCGCTACTTCCGCCGCATGGGGCAGGACGAACCCATCGCCGTCTACTACGCCTTGCCTTCGGAAACCCTGCGCGATTCGCTGCGGCGCATGGAGAAGGAAAAACTCGTCTCAGGCGGCTGGCTGGGCGTCGATTTGCGGGAATCACGCGACCGTGGAGTATTCGTCACCAAGGTCTGGCCGGCCACCCCCGCCGAACAAGGGGGTGTCGAGGTCGACGACGTGATCCGCGAGGTGGACGGGTGGAAGCCCGCCAACCTGCTCGAACTCGGCGCCTACATCCGCTGGACGCCTCCCGGCAAGACCATCGCTCTGCTGGTCAAACGGGCCTCGGCTGACCGCTTGCTGCGCATCAAGCTGGGCGAACGCTACCAACCCAGCATCTGGGCCATACAGGTCCCCAACCAGTGGGAAGGGCAAGAAGCCTCGCCCGAAAAACTGCGCCTGGAGCGGCGGCCCCTCATCCTGCCTCTCGACCTGGGACTGGAACTGGAAGCCCTCAACAAGTTCTGGGCCGCCAAGCTGGGTTTCCCTGGAAAGACCGGCGTCATGGTCTCGAACCTGGTGGAAGGGGCCGCGGCTGAAAAGTACTTCCAGGTCGGCGACATCATCACCGAAGTCAACGGCCAGCCGGTCTGCTGCCTGGAAGAACTGCGCAAGGTGCTGGCTGCGGCCACCGACTCCAAGCTCCACCTGAAGTTCTTTCGCGACGGCAAGTACGAGTCCCTGACCATCCAGAGGCGCCGTTGATTCCCCGCCCTTCTCAGCTTTGAGCACCCCCCGGCTTGAACTCCGGGCACGATTACGGCGAAAATAGCGGTTTCGGTCATGAAGCAAATCGCCATCAGGGGTGCCCGCCAGCACAACCTCAAGAACATCGACCTCGATCTTCCGCGCAACTCCATCGTAGTGGTCACCGGATTGAGCGGATCGGGCAAGTCGTCGTTGGCTTTCGACACCGTCTACGCCGAAGGGCAGCGGCGCTATATCGAGTCGCTGTCGAGCTACGCCCGCCAGTTCCTGGAGCAGATGGAAAAGCCTGACGTGGACTCCATCGAAGGTCTCTCGCCGGCCATTTCCATCGAGCAGAAGACGACCAGCCGCAACGCCCGCTCGACGGTCGGCACTATTACCGAGATCTACGATTACTTCCGCCTCCTTTTCTCCTCCATCGGTACGCCGCATTGCCCCAATTGCGACAAGCCGGTGGCGCGGCAGACGGCGGCCCAAATCGTCGACCGTATTTTCGACCTGCCCGAGGCCGCCCGCATCCAGATCCTGGGACCCGTCATCCGGGGACGCAAGGGCGAGTTCAGGAAGCTCTTCGAAAAGTTCCACAAGGCCGGCTACATCCGCGCCCGCATCGACGGCGAGATGCACTTTCTGGAAGATCCGCCCGAGCTCAACAAACGCAAGAACCACACGGTGGAGATCGTGGTCGACCGGGTGCTGGTGCGCAGCGAGGACCGTCCCCGCATCGAGAATTCGGTGCGCCATGCCCTGGACATGACGCAGGGACTGGTGGCCGTCGACCACCTGGACGGGGATGAAACGCTTTACTCCGAAAAGCAGGCTTGCGTCGATTGCGGCATCAACGTGCCGGTTTTCGAGCCGCGCAGCTTCTCTTTCAACAGCCGCTTCGGCGCCTGTCCCGCCTGCGACGGACTGGGGGTGGAGAGGCAGGTCAACCTGGACCGTCTCGTTGAAGATCCCTCCAAGCCCTGCGATAAGATCGAGCTGGCGCTCAACGCCAACGACCTGCACCACCTGCTGCGCCACACTCTCCCTTCCCTTCTGGATCATTTCGGGCTGCCCTCCAATGCCCCTTTTGCCGACCTTCCCGCGGAAGTCCGCAAGGCCTTGCGCAACGGGCTGGACGAGCCCATTAAGATCAGCTACGGCAAGATGAAGTTCGAGTCGCGCTTCGGGGGACTGAACGAGTGGTTTGACGAGCGCCTCAACTCGACCAGCAGCGAAAAGCGGCGCAAGACTCTGTTGGACTTCATGAGCGACGGCGATTGCCGCTCCTGCGGCGGCAGCCGCCTGCGTCCTGAAAGCCGGGCGGTTCGAGTCAACGGACTTTCCATCGGCGAGTACACCCGCATGCCCCTGGACGCCTGCCTGAAAGCGGTCGAGAAGATCTCCCTGGAAGGCCGCCGTGAAGCGTTGGCGGGACAGATCCTGGAGGAGATCTCCGGGCGGCTGCGCTTCATGCTCAACGTCGGCCTCACCTACCTGACACTGGACCGCCGCGCCTCCACCCTTTCGGGCGGAGAGTCGCAGCGCATCCGTCTGGCCACTCAGGTGGGCTCGCGCCTGAGGGGGGTCCTCTACGTGCTCGACGAGCCTTCCATCGGCCTCCATCCACGCGACACGCGGGGGCTGCTGAGGACCCTGGCCGACCTGCGCGACCTGGGCAACACCATACTGGTGGTGGAGCACGACGAGGAAACCATCCGTTTCGCCGACCACGTGGTCGACCTGGGGCCGGGAGCCGGATCTCACGGAGGGCACGTGGTGGCAGCCGGCACCGTCAACGAGCTGTCGCAGCGCGAGGGCTCGCTGACCGGCGACTACCTCTCGGGACGCAAGCAGATTCCCCTCCCCGAGGACAGGCGCAAGGGCAGGAGCAAGCTGCTTAAAGTGATGGGCGCCCGCCACAACAATCTCAAGGACATCGACGTGGCTTTCCCCCTGGGCCGCCTCATCGCCGTCACCGGCGTATCCGGCTCGGGCAAGTCGTCCCTGGTGGACGAGGTGCTCTACCGGGCCCTCTCGCGCAAGCTCTACAAGTCGGTTCGGGAACCCGGCCAGCATCGCGAGATCCGCGGCCTTCAGCACATCGACAAGGTCATCGAGATCGACCAGGCGCCCATCGGACGCACTCCCCGCTCCAATCCCGCCACCTATACCGGACTCTTCACCCCCATCCGCGAGCTTTACGCCTCGCTGCCCGAGTCGCGCATGCGCGGCTACAAGCCGGGACGCTTCAGCTTCAACGTCAAGGGCGGCCGCTGCGAGAGCTGCCAGGGCGACGGCAAGCGCAAGATCGAGATGAACTTCCTGCCCGACGTCTACGTCGACTGCGAGAGCTGTCAGGGCAAGCGCTACAACCGCGAGACGCTGTCCATCCGCTACAAGGGGCACAGCATCTCCGACATCCTGGAGATGACGGTTGAAGAGGCCTACCCGGTGCTGGAGAACATTCCCCGCATCCAAACGCGCCTCAAGACGCTGCTCGACGTAGGACTGGGCTACCTCAAGCTGGGACAGAGCGCCACCACCATCTCGGGAGGCGAAGCCCAGCGCGTCAAGCTGTCCCGCGAGCTGAGCAAACGATCCACCGGGAAGACGCTCTACATCCTCGACGAACCTACCACCGGACTGCACTTCGAAGACGTTCGCAAGCTGCTGCAGATCCTCCACGAACTGGTGGACTACGGCAATACCGTAATCGTCATCGAGCACAATCTGGAAGTGGTCAAGTCGGCCGACTGGATCATCGACCTGGGGCCCGAGGGAGGGGAGCAGGGCGGCCGCATCGTCTGCCAGGGCACGCCCGCTCAAGTGGCCAAGCGCAAGAAGTCCTACACGGGACAAGCGCTTCGGGCCATGCTTTCGTGAGATGTGGCGATTTAGTATTCTTTCCATGCATGTCGAAGTATGAACAGTTCCGCCTGGAAAAGCTGGACGACTACCCGCTCGATTCCCGCCGCAGCAAGGTGAGCCAGGACAGCTTCGCCCGCGCCCTGCCCGGCGCCGGGGAGAAAGGCGGCTCACCCGGACTGGAAGACTTCTTCGCTTCGCTGCCGCGCATCCTCGCCGTCAACGAACTCTTCGACCTGGCCCAGGCCATCTATCAGGCCCGGCAGCGGAAGCGCGGCATCATCTGGGGGTACGGGGGCCACGTCATCAAGGTGGGCCTGGCGCCTCTGCTCATCGACCTGCTGGGGCGCGGATACGTCACGGCCCTGGCCACCAACGGCGCGGGGGTCATCCACGACTTCGAGATCGGACTGGCCGGACATACTTCTGAAGACGTGGAGCGGGAGCTCGAGACGGGCTCCTTCGGAATGGCACGGGAAACGGGCGAGATGATCAATCAAGCCATCCGCAGCGGCAACGAGGCCGGGCTGGGACTGGGAGAGTCGGTGGGCAAGATGCTGCAGGAGGAGGATCCCCGTCACGCCGACAAATGCCTGATGCTGCAAGCCTATCAGCGCGACGTCCCGGTTACCGTCCATATGGCCATCGGCACCGACATCATCCACAACCATCCCCAGGCTTCGGGAGCCGCCATGGGCGAGGCTTCCATGCGGGACTTCCGCATCCTGACCCGGGCGGTGGCCGATTTGGACGAGGGAGGCGTCTACGTCAACGCCGGCTCGGCGGTGCTGCTGCCCGAGGTATTCCTCAAGTGCGTCAGCGTGGTGCGCAACGCCGGACGTCCGCTGGGGGGATTCACCACCGCCAATCTCGACTTCATTCAACACTACCGCCCCACCGTCAACGTGGTGAGGCGTCCCGTGCGGGGTCACGGCCGCGGCATCGCCTTGACCGGGCACCATGAACTCATGCTGCCGCTGCTGGCCGCTTTGCTGACGGTGCTGGAAGAGCGCCGCGGGCGACCGCTTTAAGGATCTGTTTCGAGAAGCTTAACAACCGAGGACTGCAAACAAGGAACATGGATACCTACGAAAACGTTCTGCAACTGATCGGCAATACGCCGCTGATCAAGCTCAACAAGATCAGCAGGGGACTCAAGGCCTCCATCTACGGCAAGGCCGAGCATCTCAACCCCGGCGGCAGCGTCAAGGACCGCATCGCCCTATCCATCGTTGAAGAGGCTGAAAAGCAGGGCAAGCTGAAGCCGGGAGGCACCATCGTCGAGGCCACGGGCGGCAATACCGGGTTCGCCGCGGCCATGGTGGCGGCCTACAAAGGCTACAAGGCCGTCTTCACCATGCCCGACAAGATGAGCCAGGAAAAGGTCCGCTTTCTCAAGTCTTTCGGCTGCCAGGTCATCATCACCCCCTCGGCGGTTCCTCCCGACTCCCCCGAGTATTACCTCAACGCCGCCAAACGAATTGCCGAAGAGACGCCCAACTCGCTCTTCGTCAATCAGTTCTTCAATCCCGTCAATCCCGAGGCCCACTATCGCGCCACCGGACGCGAGCTGTGGGAGCAGACGGAGGGCAAGATCGACTTTTTCGTGGCTGGCATGGGCACAGGGGGAACCGTATCGGGAGTGGGGCGCTACCTGAAGGAGAAGAATCCCGACATCAAGATCGTGGTGGCCGACCCCGAGGGTTCCATCGTCAAGGACTACTTCTATACCAAGCGCATTATCGAGGCCCGTCCCTGGAAAGTGGAAGGCATCGGCGAAGACATGATTCCGCCCAATCACCACTATCAATACGTCGACGACGTGATCCAGGTGGGCGACAAAGAAAGTTTCAGCCTGGCACGCCGCCTGGCACGCGAAGAAGGCATTCTGGTGGGAGGCAGCAGCGGCACGGCTTTGGCTGCCGCACTGCGCATCGCCCGCAAGCTCAATGAGGACAAAATGATCGTCTCCATCCTCTGCGACTCGGGCGACCGCTACCTGAGCAAGTGCCATTCCGACGAGTGGATGAAGGAAAACCAGTTCATGGAGGATGAAAAGCCCGAATCGGCTGAAGTCGACATGGTGCTGACCCGCAAGAGCACCAAGCTCCCCTCCCTGGTCTACGTCGAGCCCCACGCCAAGGTGTCGGAGGTGATGAGGCTGATGAGCGAACACGCCATCACCCAGGTGCCGGTGCTGCAGGGCAACAACTCCCTGGGCAAAGTCACCGAGGCCGGCCTCACCCGCAAGGTGCTGGAAGAGCCCGAGGTCATGGACAAGCCCATCTCGGAAGTCATGGAAGAATCCCTTCCCATCATCGACGCTCACTCCAGCGTGTCGGAAGTGATGACCGTCTTGAGGGAGCGGGAGATCCCGGCCGTCTTGGTCAAGCGTCATGATGTCTTGACGGGAATCGTCTCCCGTTCGGACATGATCGAGTATTTGTCGCGGAAATAACGGGCCCCCGGGCCCATGTGAACGATTAGCTGAAAGGTGATCCAATGTCAGACCATCCCATCCCTGAGGAGTTCCTCGACCTTTTCGATAAGCGCGCATTCGCCCACTTCGTAACCTTGATGCCCGACGGAAGTCCTCAGTCCACTCCTGTCTGGTGCGACTGGGACGGCAGCCGCGTCCTCATCAATTCGGCTCGGGGGCGCCAAAAGGACAAGAACATCGAGCGGGACCGCCGGGTGGCGCTTTCCATCACCGATCCCGACAACCCCTACCGCTACCTGGAGGTGCGGGGCGAAGTCGAGCAGATCACCGAGGAGGGCGCCGGCGATCACATCGATAAGATGGCTCAGAAGTACCTGGGGAAAGAGAAGTATCCCTACTCCCAGCCCGGAGAAGTGCGGGTGCTCTACAAGATCCGTCCCCGGCACACCACCCACATGGGCTGACCGGTGCCGGCCAAACCGGCGCAGTAGCTGGAAGAGAAGGACCCAAGCATGCCCAGGACACCCTTGAGGGAGCGATTGGCGGCGGTTTTGCTGGCCGCTGTTGCATCGCTGTCGTTCGTTTATGCCCAGTCAGGCGCTTCCCCGCAGCCGCAAGATGAGGACGGCTCCCTGCAGACGCACGCCAAGCAGGTCGTCCTCCAGACCAGCCGCGGAGACCTGGTGCTGGAGCTCTACCCCAAGGCGGCGCCCCGCCACGTCGAGGCCTTTCTGAAGCGCGTCGAGGAAGGCTTTTACGACGGCACCGCCTTCCACCGGGCCATTCCCTACGGAATTATTCAGGGCGGAGATCCGCTCAGCCGCGATCCTGCCGAGCGCGAGCGTTATGGAACCGGCGGACTCAACGAGCTGGAGTGGGAAGACAGTCCGGTCTCTCATACCCGCGGTGCGCTGTCCGCCGTCCTCATCCCCGGACAGCGCGACAGCGCCGGCTCGCAGTTCTTCATCTGCGTCACCGACCAGACCCAGCTCGACGGCCAGTTCACGGCTTTCGGACGGGTGGTGGAGGGCATCGAGGTCGGCGAGGAGATTTCGCAGATCCCCACCGACGACAATCAGGTTCTGGAAGAGAGGGTCGAGATCGAGAGAGCCTATCTGCGCGACCCGCCCCCTCCCGAGGTGATTCCCTTCCTCGACACTCCGGCCCAGGAGCTCGAGCGATACGGCGCCGTTATTCATACGCCCCACGGGGACATCCGCTTGCGTCTGTTCCCACAGGCGGCCCCCCAACACGTGCGTCAGTTTTTGCGTTTCGCCAAGCTGGGCCTCTATGATCAGACCCTCTTCCACAGGGTGGTGCCCGGATTCGTCATCCAGGGAGGCAGCATCGAGAACCGGCAGCCGCCGATTGCCGACAAGTACCGTCCCCTGCTCAGGCCGCTTCCGCTGGAAATCGGCGGTCATGAGCATGCCAAGGGAACGCTGTCGATGGCCCGTGGCGACGACCCCGCCAGCGGCCTCGATTCCTTCTTCATCTCGCTGAGCCGTCACCCCTACCTCGACGAAACCTACACCATCTTCGGCGAGGTGATTTCGGGCCTGGAGGTGGTTGACGAGATCGCGTCCGCACAAGTGGAGGGAGAAACTCCCGTTAGGCCCATACCCATCTCGATCGAAGTGGTGGAAGCCGAGTCTCAGTAGCCGCCCCGTCAGTCCGAGTTACCAGACCGGCGGCTCTCAACGTACTCAAGGGCGCTGAGGACCGAGTCTTCGATGAGCGGGGTGTAGCCCCTCATGTAGCTGAGGATCTCCTGGCGGTCGTCGATAAAGACGTTTGTGGGCAGGGAATTGACGCCGTAACGCCGCTGCACCCGGAACTGATTGTCGAGCAGGACGGGAAAGTCGAACTTGTTCTCGGCCAGGAACCTTTCAACGGCAGCCATGTCTTCGTCCACGTTGACGGCCAAGACGATGAAACCCTTGTCCCGGTATTTGTTGTGGAGGGCGTTGAGGTGGGGCAGTTCGATTCGGCAGGGAGGGCACCAGGTGGCCCAGAAATTGACCAGCACCACCTTGTTCTCGGCCACCGTGTCGGCCAAAGTGACGGCATCGCCGTCGAGCCGCGGCAAGGTGAAGTTGGGAGCCTGTTGATGAATGGAGCCGAGGGGAATCGCCTGGCGCGAGTCTCCTCCGCAAGAAAGGCTGCAGAGGACGAAAAGGGCCGGGGCAAGCGCAAAAAGGGTTCGCTTCATCGAGTCTACTCGCGGGAAGAGGGCGTGATGTCGAAGGACAGGCGCTCTCCCTGGCGCATGACCACGATCTTGACGGTCTCGCCAATCTTGAGGGCGTCGATGGCGTAGGTGTAGTCGTAGATGTTCTCGATGGCCCGTCCGGCCAATTCGACCACTACGTCTCCCGCCTGCAGTCCCGCCTGGTCGGAAGGCGACCCCTTGGAGACGCCGGAAAGGCGCAGGCCTTTGACGTCGCCCTGAGCGTAGTCGGGGATGGTTCCCAGATAGGCCCGCAAGCCGGCCCGGGCGCCCTTCTCCTCGGGCTCCTGCATGGCGATGTAATCGGGTCCCTGCGGACGCTGCACCAGGTCGCGGGCCACCAGCGCCATGAAACGGGATACCTCCCTCATGCCCGTGTAGTTGAGCTTCTCGGCGGTGTCACGGGGGGAATGGTAGTCCTCGTGGGCGCCGGTGAAAGCGCTCAGAATGGGCACCTTCTTGATGTAGAAGGAGGTGGCGTCGGTAGGCAGGTAGCTGTCGTCCTGAGGCGAGATGGCGAGTCCTACGGGGACGTTCCGCTGTTCCACGATGCCGGTCCAGACGCTGCTGGAGCCGAGGCCCTGAAGAATGAGTTCGTCGCGCAGCCGCCCGATCATGTCCAGATTCAGGTAGGCGGTGATGTCTGGCTTGAGATCGTTGTCCTTGTCCTGGTCGCGCTCGTTGACCCAATGGCTTGAACCCAACAGCCCCAGTTCTTCGCCCGACCAGGCTGCGAAGAGCAGGTCTCGGCGGGCCATCAGGCGTCCCGAGGCCTTCTGCTCGGCCAGGTACTGCGCGATCTCCAGCATGCCGGCAACGCCCGAGGCGTTGTCGTCGGCGCCGTTGTGAATCTGCCCTTTCTCATCGGCTCGGGCCAAAGAGCCGCTGGCTTGACCGCGTCCCAGGTGGTCCATGTGAGCGCCGATGGCAACAGCTTCGCCCATCGGCTGATCGCCGGCCGGCAGGAGGGCCAGGACATTGCGTCCCACGGCCTTCTTGTAGGTCAGGTCGATAGTGGCCGAGACGGTGGCTGAAGGAAGCGGGAATCCCATCATCAATTCGCCCTGGTCGAGCTGCTCTTGCAGCGCTTGCAGGTCTTTGCCGGCTGCTCCCAGAAGCCGCTGGGCCCAGTCGTCGCCGATGGAGATAGCAGCCACCGAGGTGCCTGACAGGGAGGCGTCGAAGCTCAGTTCCACCAATTGATCCTTGACCTGAGAAGCGGGTCCGCTGACGATGATGATTCCGCGGGCTCCCCGGTTACGGGCCTCCATGGCCTTGTAGCGGAGGCTGGCATGGCGGGCCAGGTGCTGACGGCGCTCAGAAGAGATGCCGTCGGGCAGATAGCGAAACATCAGCACCCACTTGTCCTCAACGTCGAGGTGGACGTAGGAATCGTACTCCTCCTGGCCCTGACCCTGGGGCGCTACGATGCCGTAACCGGCGAAGACCACCTGGCCGGCCTCGATCCCGCCGGTCTGGGAAAAGGACAGGGGCCGCCAATCTTCATCGACGGCGGGCGTCCATTCCTCTCCCTCGATTTGCAGGCGCAAGCGGTTTTCAGAGCCTAGCTCGACCCCCGAAGTGAATTCGAAGTCGTGAAAGTAGCTTCCCTTCTCGCCCGCCGGCTGCAACCCCAAAGAGGCGAAGTACTTGGCCAGGTAGTCGGCGGCCATGCGCTCGCCCTGGGTGCCCGTCAGGCGGCCCTCCAGCCGGTCGGCGGCCAGCAAGGCCACGTGCTCTTTCAGGTCCTGGGCGGAGATGGCCGCCTCGGTAGCGGGAAGAGCCACCGGCGGCAGGGAATCGGCTGCGTCCTGCAAGCCCAGGAGTTGCAGAGCTCTTTGATGATTCCACTGGGCCATGAAGATCTGCGACTGTTTCTCGGGAGTGCGGTTGCTGGTCCAGGCCAGGGTTTGCCCGTCGGGAGAAAAAGCGGCCAGGCCGTCGAATCCGTCGGTGTAGGTGACGCGCACCGGATCGCGGCGGCCCTGGGCGTCCACCAGATAGAGTTCGAAATTGGCGAATCCATGCTTGTTGGTGGAGAAAATCAAGTATTGGCCGGAAGGATGGAAGAAGGGCGCCCAGGACATGGCTCCCATGCTGGTGATGGCCTTGGCGTCCGATCCGTCGGCGTTCATGGTGTAAATCTCGGCCGTGGCTCCGTCTTCGGAAAAACGCCGCCAGGTAATCTTGCTTCCGTCCTGGCTGAAGAACGGCCCTCCATCGTAACCCCGCACCTCGGTCAGGCGGCGGACGTTTGAACCGTCGGCGTTCATGAGGTAGAGATCGGCGAACACCGACTTGTCGATCTCCAGCAGTTCGCGGTCCGGGGACGACAGTTCCTGACTGTAGGCGTGGCGGTTGGAGGAGAAGACGATCCGGGTGCCGTCCGGAGAATAGCTGCCTTCGGCGTCATAGCCTCTGGCATGGGTGAGGCGGCGGATGTCTCTGCCCTGGAGATCAGCGCTGTAGATCTCGAAGTGTTCGTCGTAGTCCCAGGAATAGCGCCGCTGCTGGCCGGATTCCCGCAACTCGATCTCTTCTTTCTGTTTGGCCCGGGCCTGTGGGTCGTCATGGGTGGAGGCGAAGAGGACGCGGTTTCCGCTGGGGTGGACCCATGCGCAGGTGGTTTTACCGATCCCGGGCGAAATGCGGGAGGTGTCGCCCGTCTCCAGATCCATCAGATAGATCTGGTAGAAGGGGTTGCCGGGTTCGCGCTCGCTCTGGAAAAC
The DNA here is from genome assembly GCA_035471785.1 of Acidobacteriota bacterium. Classification (NCBI taxonomy): domain Bacteria; kingdom Pseudomonadati; phylum Acidobacteriota; species Acidobacteriota bacterium. The sequence goes on along the minus strand of DATIPQ010000097.1, from coordinate 1,400 downwards.
CATGCGGCTTCCTGAGGGGTCGAAATATCCCTCCCCGGAACGCCGTCCCTGAAAAGTCAACTGGCGCGTGTTCTGCAACAGCAGGCCTTCGCCCTCGTCGCCTTCCGCCGCCCCTGCGGCCGGCGCCATGCAGGCGCCTAGCAACGCCGCCAAACACAGGTTCTGAAAAAGCCTCTCCCATCCACTCATAGACAGTAAAATGTACCGTGCGGGCTCTCACCGGGTCAAGCATGGCAGCAATCGCCAATGTGCCCGGTCAAGGGCCGCGACCCGAGAGAACCACTTGGTCCTGAACGCCCTGGGAGAGGCGATGACGCCTGAACGATACCAGCGCATCCGCCGCGTGCTCGATCACCGCCAACCCGATTTGACGATTATCTTCGAAAACCTCAAGAAACCTCACAACTTCTCGGCTCTCCTGCGGACCTGCGATGCCGTCGGCATCGGGGAAGCGTTCGCTGTCTGGCCCCAAGGTGAAATCGGCATCTCCCCTTCCATCTCCGGCAACACCGCCAATTGGGTGCGGACCCGCACCTTTCCCTCGCTGGGCAAAGCGGTGGAGGAAGCCAGCGGACGCGGAATGCGGGTTCTGGCAGCCAATGTCGAGGAGTCCTCGACCGACTTCCGCGAGGTCGACTTCACCCGCCCCACGGCCCTGTTGCTGGGGCAGGAGCTGCACGGCCTCACCGATCAAATGGCCCCGCTGGCCGACCAGTTCATCACCATCCCCACGGTGGGTATGGGAGATTCGCTCAACGTATCGGTGGCCGCCGCCGTCATCCTCTTTGAAGTCCGGCGGCAGAGGGAGGCGGCGGGATTCTACGACCAGCCCCGCCTGACGCCTGAAGAGTACCAGCGGCTTCTTTTCGAGTGGGGCTATCCTGAAGTCGAGGAATACTGCCGCCGCAAGGGCATCCCCTACCCCCAACTGCGTGAAGACGGCCAGATCGTAGACTGGGAAGAGCGCGCCTAGTGCTGCCGGTCATAGGTTCTGAGCCAGGGCCGCCGTTTTTTGTCCCTGTAAGGGACAGATTCGCCAGCCCAGGGTCAGCCCCGGCGAGCGCAAGCGAGACGGCGGCGCCACCCTGGGTTTCAGACGGCAAGTGTGCAAACGCTGAAAGCGTGGGATAACGCCGCAGGGTGGCTCAAAGCCTCTGACGCACTGCACTAGTCCCGGGAAAGGGCTGCGACCTGCTAGAATCGGGCGGTGAATTTCTTGATGCTTGCCCTCATCCTGCCCATGCTCAATTCGGGCCAGTTACGGCTGGTGGACGTGACAGGGCAGAGCGGCATTACTTTCGAGCACGTTTCGGCGCCCGAGAAAAAATACATCGTGGAATCGATGAGCGGAGGGGTGGTGGTCTTCGACTTCGACGGCGATGGACTGCAGGACCTCTACT
>DATIPQ010000096.1 GCA_035471785.1 Acidobacteriota bacterium | reverse complement strand
AGATATGTCATAGAGGGCCGAGCCGGTGACGGTCAGACTCCAGTCGGAGTTGTAGGGCGCTTCCCAGGCGGGGGGCGTTTCCTGATCATCACCGTCTACGAAGTATCGTGAGAACGGATATGGGATCAAAGTACGGCTATCGGTGTGAACACTGCGGCGGCATGGTGCGCCCCCGCCTGGTCAAGCGCGAGGCCTTCAAGCACAAGTCGGGCTTTATCATCATGGAAGATGTCACCATCGGCGTGTGCGACTCCTGCGGAAACCGCTACTACAGTGCGGACATCCTCCATGCCGTCCATGAAGTCGCGACCGGCACACGCAGGGCGGAAAGGACAGAACAAGTGCCCGTAGCGCATCTGTAGTCCTCCCGGGCGTAGGCTAACAGGAGAAGTGCCCGCGTCCCCGGCTTGCAACGACCTCCTGTGGTCACGACCCGCCCGCTGCCACCACGAGCAACCATCATTTCGTCCAAGCTCTTCCTCTGAAATCAGATCTGGTCCTTACTCCGATCATCCGACCATCCGTCCGGGATTCCTTCGCGAAAGACTTCGCCAAGCGCCAGCACAGTGAGGCCTTGGCCTCGGGCTATCCGGCGAATGTTTTCTGCTTTTAGGTCAGAAACGGTCAGAAACTCGGCGGCAAAAAGCCCGGAAATAGGGAGTTTGCGCCCAGCCAACGGGTGGGAAATCTGCAAATTCTGGGCAGAAATCGTCTACACTCGGTTTTGCCTGTAATTGTAAACTGCTGAAAATAAACAACTTACAGCCACAACTTCACCTGATCCCAAAGCAGAACCCGCAGAGGGCACAAGCTTCGGGGCGTTTAGGTGTTGATGAGGGGGTTGTGGGGGGTGAGGGTTGGGAAACGTGAAAAGTCCCGGTCGAAAGTCCAAAGTTGATCGACTTGGTGGTCGGCGCAGAGAGCGGCGATGCGGGCGTCGTGTACTCGGGGGCCGGAGACTTGGCCCTGCTCCAGGGTGTGCTGGAGATGGCGCCAGTATGCAGGCGATTCGGTCAGGAGAACCAGGCTGGGAGATTCGAGCCAAGCCGACACTTGATCGACCGCCGCGGGCAGCGGCGTAGGCGGTCGGTAGATACGTGGGTGGGTAACGATTGCAAGAAACTCGTGCAGGACACTCCACGGAATGGCCCAGGCATCGGGTGACTGCGCCAAACGGCGTACGACTTCGGCCGCTTGTTTGTGCCATGGCGAGTCCTGGCGATGTGCGTAAACCAGAATGTTTGTATCGACGGCGATCATGCTCCGCGCCCTCGGTAGATCTTGCCGCGAATCTTCTCCCATGATCCTTCGTCCAGGTCGGGATGCAGCCCTTGCCCCTTGACGCTGGCGTCTCGCAACTGGAATTCCACGGGCTTGCACCTCTTCTTCAGAACGCTCCGTAGTCCCTCCTCCACGAGAGCTCGCAACGTCGTCTGGTTTTCCCGAGCTGCTTTCTTGGCCTCGACCAGTAACCCGTCAGCAATATCGATTGTCGTTTTCATATGGGTACCCATATTATCAGAATCACGCTTATCGTGCCCAACGCCGATGATGTGAGATGAGTCGGATAGGCTGAATTAATCGGGAGATTCCAGGGTCAGGGCGATACCCAGGCGGTAGGGTGCGGAATCGGCGGGGTCGTCGGGGAAGGTTACGATGATGGCGCGGAAATGGTCCGGGCCCCATTGATTCTGTTGGAGGAGAAAGCGGTGGACGAACTGGGCGATGGTCTTGCGGGCTTCTTCGCGGGCTAGCTTGAGATGGTCCGGGTCGTCGGCCCTCTCGGTGAGCAGGGCCGTGAGGTCGCGCTCGAGTTGGTCGAGCTGTTGCTGGGCGTCGTAGCGCAGCCAGCCGTTTTGGGTGTGCTTCTCGACGCTGGCGGAATCGAAGGCCGGGGGCAGGCTGGCCCGCAACGGCGGGGCGCGTACCAGGCAGACCTGGCCCGAGACATCGAGTTGCCAGTCGTCGTCCATGCGCACGTGGTAGCGGTAGGTGGCTCGCAGGCGAATCTCAGAGACGGAGGTGCCTAGGGAAACCGCGTCCCAGAAGATGCGTTGTTCGTTTTCGCGCGTCAGGGTTTCGGTCTGGGTGACGGTGGCCACCTCAAGGTTCCCCCCCGGAGTGGACCTGACCTTGGGGGCCTCGGATCGGAAGGTCTCGGTGATGGTTCCGCTGCGGAAGCGGGCGGCGATCTCCGTGGCGGCGTCGATGGCGTCCTGCCCTCCCTGACGGACGGTTTGAAGAGTCAGGACGTAAGCCGCAAGGCCGAGCAATCCCAACACCACTAGAGTCACGGGCCAGCGGTAGGAGGCGAAGGCTGCCATCAGCGGTCCGTGGCGTTCGGGCTGCTTGTTTTCTTCAAGCTTCTCGGGGTTCAAACCTCTCCTTAAGGCCTCTAGCGTTCCAACAAGTTCACACACTGGCAACCATCAGTGACCGCGGTGAAAGCCCAATTGCTCTCGGCGGTTTCAGGCTGCTCGCTACTCCTAGTCGACGAGACGGACGCTGGTGGGCTTGGTGTCGTTGCAGGCGATGCTGTCATCGCGGCCTGCGGCCAGGACGGCGCAGGCTACGTCGACCGCAGTTCTTACCGCCTCTTCCTGGTTGGCGCCCGAAGCCGTCCGGCAGGCGCTGTTGCCGTTGTAGTCGAGGCAAATCTCTACCGTCACCCGGTCTAAGCCCAGAGAGGACCAGAGCAGGTAGGCGACGAACAGTACGGCCAGGGTTAATCCCACGAACTTCGATTTCATCTCGATAGAGAGTATACCAGCGCCCGCCCGTGGAATTGCGCTGCGTGGGCGGCTTGGATAATGTGGGGCCATGGGCAGCGGCGGCCAAGGACGGAGTGACGGCACCTGGGGCAGGGAGAAGTGGGCCAAGATCTATAGCGCCTACACCGAAGGCCTGAGCAGTGAAGAAGTCGAGCGGCTGTTCCGTCACGAGACGCGCGATGCCTGGCGCTTTTTTACCAGCGAAAAGGAGCGGGAAGACCTCAAGGATAAGTCGTGGGACGAGCGCCTGTGGCGGGGCACAAAAGCGCTCTTCGTGGGCTTCATCCTCAAGCTTTCGCCCGTCCGGCGGGTGATTTACACCGTTGCCGCCTTGTTCTTCGTCCTGGGCATGGTCCTGCTCGTGAGGGACACGGGCTCGCCGGGATTTTACCTGCTGGCGTCCTTCCTGCTCTTCAACCTGCTGTTGGGTCTGGAGCTGGCCGACAAGCTCATGCTCAAGAGCGACCTGATGATCGCCCGCCGCATCCAGTTCACGCTGCTGCCTCCCGAGAAATACCGCAGAGAAGGCGTGGTCGACGTTTACGGCGCATCCATCCCAGCCAATACGGTGGGAGGCGACTACTACGACGTGTTGGAGATCGAGGACGGGAAACTCTTGCTGGCCATTGGAGACGTGTCAGGCAAAGGCATCCCCGCGGCACTGCTGATGGCCTATCTGCAGGCCAGTCTGCGGGCCCTGATCGCGGACGGGCGGACCGACCTCGTCGAACTGATGTCGACGCTCAACCGCCATATTTTCCTCAACACCCCTTCCAACAAGCTCATCACCTTCTTTCTGGCCAAGCTGGATTTCGAGCAAGGCCGGCTGTGGTATTGCAATGCCGGTCACAACCGTCCGCTGCTGCTCAAGCGGGACGGTCAACTGGAGGAGCTGAGCGAGGGCGGACTGCCGCTGGGCATCCGCGAGGAGCAGCCCTACCAGCAGGGCGAGTTGGGAGTGAAGCCAGGCGACCTGCTCTACGGCTACACCGACGGCGTGACCGAGGCTGAACGCGAGTCGGGGGAGCAGTTCGAGGAAGAGCGCTTGCGCCAGGCGCTGCGCCGTTACGCGGGGCAAGACCCCGAGGCGATCTGCAGGATGATCCTCAAGGAGGTGCGCGACTTCGTCAAGGGAAACCGCTTCCGCGACGACCTCACCATGCTGATCGCCCGCCTCGAAAACAAGGCCGATGCGAGCCAGGCCGGGCCGCCTCCCCCACCGCCCGATCCACCCTCCTAGTCCAGTGGGGTCAGAAGTTTTGAGCCAGCCTGTGGCGTTATCCCACGCCTTCAGCGTTCGCACCTTTGCCGTCTGAAACCCAGGGTGGCGCCGCCGTCTCGCTGGCGCTCGCCGGGGCTGACCCTGGGCTGGCGAATGGCTCCCCTTCAGGGAGCTTGTGCTTGACTTTCAACACAGTCGCTGCCTGCCCTCCGCGGCAAGGCTCAAG